>JAFCFX010000019.1 GCA_017608405.1 Candidatus Pacearchaeota archaeon
TTTTACATTTAGAATCCCCCCCAACTAAACCACAATAATTTCCAGCAAATAAACTACATTCTTCAGCAACACATTCTCTATTCCCACAAGAATCAAACCAATAAACACTATCCTTTCCAGGAATACAAGCTTTGTAATCTTGTTTAACACAATTATTTTCTAAATCCATATCAGAACAAAAAGAATTTTCATTAAAATTTCCACCTTGAGAAGCACAATCTCCTCTACTTATAAATCTACAATTTTCTCCTAAAACACAAGCACCTTCATCATCTTTTTCAGCCAAAAAAATACATTCAACTTCTGAATTAATTTCAGTTCTAAAATCTGTTTCTATTCCTAAAAATCCAGATTCTGCCTCACAATTTCCTAATGTAGTCCATAATGCATTATTTCCTAAAACACAACAAGATTTTTGACATTCTGCAATATTACAAGAACCACCTTTACTCCATTTTCCATCACAACTTCTTTGAGGAGTATTCTCACTACACAACCCAGTATTAGGACTATAACAACAACCTAATTCACAAAAACTTGTATCCTCACATTTTGTTGGAGATGTTTTAAAACTTGAATCACATTTTACAGAGTCAACAAACTGGCAATAATTCCCCTCATTAGTTTTTTCACAACAAGAATAATCTTCAATTCCCTGAGCAAAAACATTTTCAGTTGAAGAATAAATTAAATAACAAAAAGCAAATGTAGATATAATCAAGATTAATATTTGAGCATAACTCATCTGAGCTTTTTTACTTATTATATTTTCTTTATTTATCATTTTTTACTATCTTCAAAATCTTCCTTATTTAATTTAATACAAAAATCTACGACTTTAATCAACTCATTACATCTTGAAAAAGGACTATCTCTTTTTCTTTCAAAATAAGTCCATAAAATTGTTTTAATCTCTTTTTCTTTTAATTTTTCAATAACAGGAACAAAATCAGAATCCCCAGAAATAAGCACAATTCCTTTAACATTAGGAAATTCCAAAGGAACACTTGCTAAATCCATTCCTAAATACATATCAACTCCTTTTGGTTTATAAACAAAAACATTATCAATTTTTAATCTTTGAGTTCTTCCTTCTCTAACAATAATACCTTCTTTTTTAAATCTAAAAATAAATTTATCATACAGTTTTTTTTTCTCATCCTCTTTAATACTAGATTTTTTACTTTGAAAAGGAGGAGCATCATAGAGATATATTTTTTCAACAAAACACTTATTTTTTTTTGCAAGTTTCCCAACAAAATCTTTTACACTATATTTAAATCCTTTATTAAAGAAATATTTTTTAACTCTCATTAAGTAAGCATTATCAATAAAAACAATAACTTTTAAAAAATCATCCGGCAACCTCGAAAGATCACCGGGGAGTATCATATCCTTATTATTTTTTTCTTCTTTATAAACTTTTCTTTTTACTTTTTTCATTTTCAAAATCCTGCAGGCATTGCGCAACTTCTTATTGCAAATTTAAATTCTTTATTTGTAACTAAATCTTTAATTGTATAGATAGTATCTGAATCTCCTGTTCTAAATTTATTAATATCATATTCTGGATAAATCAACATAAACCCTAAATTTTCAAAATTACAATAATGAGATTCTTGGTTTACAATTTCCATAGCAGTTTTACCTAAATTATAAAGTGGATGAATCAAACTAGATTTAAACTCAGTAAAACTCTGAACATTTTCTCCACGACTCATTTTAAAATCTCTTTTAATATTTACCTTAATTTGTCTTGCTCTAAGTTTTGTAGTTACTTGCATTTCTCCCATAACAACATCATATTCTCCATCAAGTTCTGATTTTAAACTCTGAAAACAATTTGAAATTCTTGGTTGTATATATTTTGTTATTTCTTTTTCAAAATGTTCAATTAACATAGGTCTTTGATTAATACAAGGCTCATAATAATTTTCATTATAACACAAATAAACAAGTTCTTTACCTTCATACATCAGACTTCCTTCTGGTTCTAAATCTCCCCCATTTTTTAATAAAATTTCAACAGCCTCTTCAATTGCTTCTTGACTACAACCATCAATATATGTTTGAGGATTTTTTTCATCAAGAACATCAACACTTGGACCTTTTATTAAAAAGAAAAGCAAAAGGATAATAACTACTATAATTAACGCTAAGATTATAAAGATTGTTACCTGTCCAGATTTATTTTTTATCATTTTTCAACCATAAATTAACCCCTTGTTTTTTAATTTCAATAACCTTTTTATCGACGAGCAATCTTAATAAATAATTTTGAGCAGTATTCCAACTAATCTTTAAATGCTCAGCTAATTCAGAACTAGTAATCACCTTCTCTTTTCCCAAAAGCTTTAATATCTTTTTTTCTATCTGAGTATTCATAAGCATATACCTATTAATATTATTATGAGTATACATAGTTATTTAAAGGTTTCTAAGTTAAGGTGTTGTCCGGAGTTCTAATTAAAACCGAAAATTAGTTAATCTAAAGTAAATTAAAATAAGGATGAGACAAATAACTCTTGCTCATCCTCAAAATAAGTTAGAAGAAGAACTACTTAATCTTTTCCATTCTTCAGCGCTGTCCGGAAAGACATAAATTTCAATCTTTAATAAAAAAAAGTTAATCTTTAATTCAGTGGCTTTGCCAACTGAATTGTTTTTCTTATTATTAATAATCATTCTAATATTATATAAAACAGCATGCCAAGCAAATTCTCGTTTCTTCATGTATTCTTTTTTACAACTAAGAGCAGTTATTTGTTTCTTTTTTAGAGAGAAGTTTACAGATTCAACAATGCTTCTTTGTCCAATAAATTCTGGGAGATTTAAACATCGCCTCCTATTAGCTCCTCTAGGATATTTTCTTAAACTAGTTTTCCATTTTTTTCTTGGAGGAGCATACATTATCCCTCCTCTTTCTCTGGCAAGCTTATGTAAGGGTTCACTATCATAACCTTTATCTGCAAGAATTTTAATTCCCATTAAATTATTTTTTCTAAAAATTCTTTTAGCAACTTTTGCATCATGTTCTCTGCTTGTTTTCAAATCAAAGTCAATCAGCATTTTATTTTTAACGTCGATAAAAATATCAAGTTTAGCATAAGGCATGTAAGGGAGGCTTCCAATTTCATTAGCTCTTTTTTCATAATGCCTGCTTCTCTGCCAACTATCTAATCCTGTTCCATCAATTGCAGTAAGTTCTGGTTTTTTTGGTTTAATTAGAGAAAATAATTCTCTAATTGTTTTCATCTTAAATAATTCAATCCAATCATGCAGGGTGCTTTTGCCTGGAATCCTAATAAGTCCAAGCCAGGATGTCCATCTTGATTCTTTAAGCTCATCAATAAAATCTCTTAAAGATTTCTTAGATCTTCTTAATAAGATTATCAAAGATATTCTCTGATAGTTTGTAAATTCCTTATTTCCTGTTTTGTTGAAATGCATAGGCATACCTGAAGAATGGAAAAGATTAAGTAATTCTTTCTCTAATTCATTACAATGCTTAGGTAGAATTTTTTGAACAATCATATTCTACTTAAGCAGGTTTAAATTAACTAATTTTCGGTTTTAATTTAAACTCCGGACAGCGCTCATTCTTCAAATCTTCCATTACACTTTAACAAAACTGGAAATAAAGAATTTACAAATTATCAGAGGATTTCAATAATAATTTTATTCAGACGAAGTGGAAAATCACTTCGTCAGTTTATCGACGAGAATTTATCTGAATCCAAATGGATTTCATGGCTCGGGCTTAAAAAGATACCTCAAAAATCCACATTGCATGATTGGTTGAAAATGTTTTCAATGAAAACAATTAGGCAACTTTTCAAGTTGCTTCTTCCAAAAAAAATTAAATTAACTGCAATCGATTCTACAGGGATTGATTCTTTCCGAAGATCTAAACATTATGAAAAAAGGTGTAATGAAATTAGTGATTTGCCACACATGACTTATGCAAAAACAAGCCTTTTTGTCGACGTGGAATCAAAAATTATTTTAGACTGGGATTTAGTTATGAGTCGTGAACATGATGTGAAAATTGCTGAAAGGATTTTTAAAAGAAATAAAATAAAAAATGTTTATGGTCTTGGAGATAAGGGTTATGATTCTGAAAATTTGCACGAAATTGCACGTGCAAATGGAATAATGTTTTATGCCCCAGTTAGAAAAATGGATAAGAGGGGTTTTAAAAATCAACGCCCAAAAGGAATTTATCGACGGCAATGTAAAGAAAATCCTCCTAAATTTAAAGGGATGAGGAGCATTGTTGAAAATATTAATTATGTTTTAAAAGGGACTCAAATTGATTCTTTAAGAAGCAAAAACCATTTCATGAGGGAAAGAGAATTGGGTTGGCATTTAATTTTTTATAATATTAAGAGGGTAATTGGATTAACAAAATCAAAAGAGGTGCAAACTTTTTTATTTTTTCAAATTAGAATTTATGTCTTTCCGGACAACGCCTATTTTCAAGCAAAAGATTTATAAAATATCTTTGTTTCAATATTTTATGAATAAGAAAGGAGATCAAAGAAAATTTGTATTTTGGATATTAGTCATTGCGACAATTATCGTTTTGATAGTTATTATTGCTATGTGGCTTGGTTACGGACAACTTACAGATAGGCAAGGAAATGTTGTAGAAGCTACAATCGCAAAAAAAATTCTAATAACTTTTGGAGGAATTGTTGTTCTTTTATTAGGTTACTGGTTTTATAATCATCAAAAGAAATTAGATGCAAGGCAACAACATTTAAATGATCAAAAGAGTTATGGGAAATAGAATGTCAATACAAGATAAACCTCAAACAAGTTTTGGAGATAAAGCGTTATCTACGGCATATAAGGTTGGTGGATGGAATTTACGATTAAAAGCTATTGGAAGTTTAATTACAGGAATCGCTTTTATTATATTAGGCATTGTATTGTCAATAGTACTAAAAACATTTAATACATTAATATTTTCAGGAATAGGTTTGATCGCTTTGTTAGCAAGTTGGTTTTACTGGAAGAGAGCAAGATCTCTTGTAAAAGGAAGATTTTATTGAGAGTTAAATTTATAAATTAAAAAACATTAAAATAAATATGGAATCAAAAGTTGGTTCAATATTGCTTTTAATTAGTGGAATTTTAACAATCCTAATTTCATTAATTCCCTTAATATTTATTGTTTTGTTAATAGTTTCCCCAGGCAGTGTGAATTCTCCTGGTGATCAAAGCCCCATGGTTGGAGTATTTATCTTATTGGCTATTTTTATTGTACTTCTAATATTTGGAATATTAAAGCTTTGGGCATCTAAGTTGATGAAGAGTTCAGAAACAACTTCTAAAGGAGGAATTATCGCCTTAATTGTTGGGATTCTTAATGGGGGAGATTTAATCTCGATTATTGGGGGGGTTTTAGGAATTGTCCAGGGTGGAAAGCAGGCACAGCAACCTTAATCTACTAAACATTTATTAACTAATCTTTTTATATATTTTTATGAAAAGAGGAATATTTATTTTAGGAATTATTTTTTTATCATTATTAGTTACATTTGTTTCTGCTGAAGAATTAACTTGTGTTGATTTTGATGGGGATGAAGATAATTATTTTTTAAGTGGGAATGTTACTGTTGGAAATGCTACAACAGGTACTTTGACTGTTTCAGATTATTGTTTGTATAAACTTCTTGATCTTGCTAATGAGCATGAATTCTATCAAAATATGATTAATATGATGATTGATGAAGGAGTTTTTGAATCCAGCCAATTAGATGACAATAAACTTTTGATTGAAAGCTATTGCCCCTTGGGCGTTTTATCTAATTTGAGCAACCCATTTGTTTTTCAACATTCTTATTCTTGTCAATATGGGTGTGTTGAGGGAGCTTGTATCGAAGAACCAACTGTTGAAACTTGTGAGGATAATGATCCGAATCAGGATTTAAATATTCTAGGAATTTGTAATGGTATTGAGGGAGAGTATCAAGATTATTGTATTCCTTATTCAGGGGATCAGGATAAAGTTGTGCAGTATTTTTGTAATGGAGAAAATAAGTGTGTTAGTGTTGATTCAGTAGAATGTGCTTTGGGATTTATGTGTGAGGAAGGTGCTTGTGTTGAGGAACCAGACTATAAATCTATTTGCAATGATTCTGATGACGGTAAGGATTATTATGTTAAAGGAAGTGTTAATTGGAATGGAACTCTTTATGAAGATGAATGTAGCAGATATGGAACAAATTATTTGAAAGAATATGTTTGTATGTTCAATACAAAAAAGGAATTTATGGCAATGTATTTTGGATATTTCTGTCCAGATGGTTGTGAGAATGGAGTTTGTATTATTGGAGGAAATATTTCTAAAGGAACTAAGAATTTGGTAGGAAAACATTCTTTTGTAGTAAACGATGATTGGAAAAAGATTTTTGCTTTAACTTCTGTAGCTATAAACTCAGAAATAGATGAAACAACAAATTTTCCTTTAGTAATTTTAGATGGCGGAGTTTTAAACCCTGCTTCTGAGAAATTTTTAGTAGAGTATGACGGAGAGATTCATCGTTATGATTCTTCTTCAATAGATGATAGATTTTCTTATTGGAGTTTTAGTCCAACCGCTATCGTTGTAGAGGAGGATTATCAATTAGCAATGAAATCATCTTCAATAGCATCATATATGAATTGGCCATTATTATATCCAGATGAGATTAATCAATTAAGTAATATAAATGGATTA
>JAFCFX010000012.1:0-19771 GCA_017608405.1 Candidatus Pacearchaeota archaeon
AGGCACTGTATTATAAGCTTGATTTTTTACTCCCTGATAAAATGTCCAAAAAGTAAATATGCTGGCCAACAAGATTAAAATTATAAATATGCCCACTAGAAATTTCCAAGTTTCGTCTTTTATTTTCCTAAACCACGAAATAGATTCATAAATTAAATATCCTACAAATATCGAAGCAATTGGTCCAAGCACCATGATTAATCTTACAGCACTTCTTACAGTAACAAGGATTAATACAAACAACGAAAATAAAAATAAAAGTTTGTAATCGATTTTCTTAAAATAATTATACCCTTCTTTTTCATATTTAAGATAATAGCGAATTAAGCCCACAAACAAAATAAGTGCAGAACCAAAGTAAAAGAGTTTACTAATAAAATTTTCTCCATTAAGTATGCTTGAACCAGAATATCTTGAAAAAACCAAACCCAAAAAGAATAAAATATACAACCCCGTCAATACAAGGCCATCTTTTTTCTTTAAACAACTAACCATCTTCCTAAATAATACAAGAGAGCCAAGGAAAAAGAGCCAAAATAAAAGAGGAATGCCCTTTATGAACGGACCAAAACTAGAACCCCATTCTGTAAAATAAGGTTGCCTATTTTCTGCAACAGTAATTTGCCACCTTCCGGTTGTAGGAGTAATAAATGTGTTGATTAAGTGTTGTATTTTGTCTAATAAAAATTCAGGGCCAAGAACAAACACAACAATTACAAACCCCATAATTAAAGAAACAAGTAAAGAAGTAATATTTCTAGGAATTTTAATCCTAGATAAGATCCGCATGTTTGAAAGATTGGTTTTCCATAAAAGATAATTAACTAATAAAACAAAAAAAGTAATAAAAGCTATAACATAATCTGTAGACTGCATCAAACTAGAAAGAGAATATTTATTTGAGAAAGAGAGAAGAGCTACTAGAGAGGAAATAAACCAGGTAGAATATATAATGAACCCTCTTGTTTTGATTCTTCCGAGGATAAACCCCAAAAAGGTTGTAAGAGCTATTCCTATAAAAACATAAACTACTCCCCCCCAAATTAGTCCCATGCAACCAGTAGAAATTCCAGATAAAATCCCCCAAATAAGGGTTTTTTTAAACGTATCTGCTTTCCAGGATCTTAAAAACAAATAAAATGAAAGAAACATAAAGAAAAAAGCAGCAGATTCTTTTTCAGGAATCCCTGCAATTGTCCTAGAAAGGAAAGAGGGGATAACAATCATAAAAAAAGTTGCTATTAAAGCAATTATGTTTGCTTTTGTTTTACTTTGTTCACTTTTTTTTACAAACAACTCCCTTGAAAATAAAAAGAAGGAAAGTATGGTTAAGCTAAACATGATTACCGGAAAGATAACTGCGGCAAATTCAACATCAACTGAACTATCAAATAAATGGAGAAAATAATAAGTATATGCCATCATGTAAGGGAGTAATTTACTTTCTATTAGTGTATTAAATCCTAAAGGAACATTTCTCATCATATCAATGGCAGGAAGAGAACCTTGCTCAACAATTGTTTTTGCATATCTTGTAAACAACCATGGATCTAGGTCAGGTCCCAAGGTCCAAGTATTTGTAGTAACATCCCATAATCCTGGAAGGCCCCCATGATCGTGCATAGGCATGCTTCTTATGTAAGCTCCAAGAATTAATGCAATAATAAGAAGTCCTATGACCCAAATATGTTTTTGTTTTAAAAAATTAAGGACTTTTTTCTTTCTTTCTTCTAATTCCTCTGTGATAATAGGCATCTCTGAAACACCTTTTGCAATTCTTTCTTCTTTTTCTGCAATTTGTGTTGTAACAATTTCTTCTGGCTTTGGAACAGTTTCTTTAATTTCTCTACTTATGTCTTCTGGAGGATATTCTCTTTCTTTGTCCATTTTAATATTAAGGGATAAAAGTAGTTCTATTTAAATATTTCTTTACAATTAGTTGAATAAGATAGGGGTGAAATAAACCTCAATTATGCCAGCCAAGATTAAAATTAATATTGCTATGAATAGAAGTATGACCACATTTTCAACAACTCTTAAGAACCTAGGATTTCTCACACCATTTTTAATTACCCCAATACCAAATATGCCTCCGGCCAGAGCTGTTATAAAGTAAGCCGCAATTTCAGGAAAACCATGGATCATATATCTCCCAACTCCTAAAGGAATTTCTGCTATTTTATAATTCGTGAAAATACCAATAGCTGCAGAAATAACACTCGCGTTCCATGCCAAAACAAATATGGCTCCTGCCCCAAAAATCAGTGAAAAAATCAGTGTAAAAATCATAACATAGACATTGTTTTCTACAATTGACAATAATCTCAATTCTTTTGTTGCTGCTCCTGTTGGAAGAATTTTTTGTTCAAAGGAATATCTTGCAACGCAATCATCAATATTTCCAGGACTATTTATCATACAATAAGTTTCAATTTGCGCATTAAACAAATTCGAATCTTGTAACACCATATACCAAAAAGCAAAAGCAATAATAAATCCTAAAAAAAGCCACATAAAAGCATAAATAGCATCACTATGCATTTTCCACACACTAAAAAACCCTTCAACTTCTTCATCTTCTTCCTCTTCTTTTTTTATCATAAAATACATAAAAGGTAAAGAAAACATAACACAAAAGGTTACAACAATCATCCCTGAAAATCTCGATAATACAATATCACTTGCAAAAAACCAACGCACAAGCAATAGTGAAAGTGAGGCATAAACCAAGCCAATAAAAACCATTTTCCATGGCCCCTTTTCAACATTTTTTGGATTAACAATCGTCTCCAGCATTAAAAATATTAAAGAAGGAGAATTTTTAAACTTTCGTAATTATATAAGATTAAAGAGAGGAAATTAAAATCTTTTTTAATAAAAAAAGAAAATTTAACAAAATAGCAAGAGACATAAAACAGATAAAAATACAAGGTGCAAGAAACATTGCTAAGGAGGCCCTGTATGCTTATAATTTAATTCCCACTAAATCTTCTAAGAAAAAACTCTTATCTCTTAGGCCAACAGAGCCAATGCTCAAAAATGTTTTAGACAAAATTGAAAAACAATCCTACAGGAAAGTATTAAATCATTTTGATTCTGCACAAGACAAGATAAATAAAAATATTTTGAAGTTAATAAAGCCAAGAGAAGTTATATTCACACATTGCCATTCTTCAAATGTGATTAATGCTTTAATTTTTGCAAAAAAACAAAAAAAGAACTTTGAAGTTTATAATACAGAAACTCGCCCCTTATTCCAAGGGAGAAAAACTTCAAGAGAATTAAAAAAAGCAGGGGTAAAGGTAACGCAATTTGTTGATTCTGCATTAGGTGTGGCCTTATCTAAAGAACAAGGAACAAAAAAAACAAATAAAGTTTTTTTAGGAGCAGATGCAATTTTAAAAAAAGGAATTATTAATAAAATTGGAAGCGAAGTAATAGCTCAAATAGCTAAAAATCAGAAAGTCCCAGTCTACATCATAGCCGATTCTTGGAAATTTACTAAAGAAAATATAAAAATTGAACAAAGATCTTTAAATGAGGTCTGGGATAAAGCCCCCAAAAAAATTAAGATAAAAAATCCTGCATTTGAGTTTGTACCTAAGAAATATATTAAAACAATAGTTAGTGAATTAGGAATTCTAACTTATGATAAGTTTTTAAAAAAAGTAAAATAATTATCTGCATTGGTTTGCTTGATACATTGCTGCCCCAAAATACATTAAATCTGGACTTCCTCCCCCTGCTGCAATAAGTGCTCCAGTATAAGTTACCACTGCGCTTGCACCAAGCATGACAGCCTCTCTAAATCTAGGATCACATGATTTATAGTCCCATTTCAATGACCAATTCTCTCTTCCTATTATCTTATCTAAATCCCTTTCTATTCTCTCATCCAAAACTCTTTTCATTTTTTTATTGAGACCAAGAACTATTTAAAATTATACGTAATAAAATATATGTAATGAAATAATTACTTAGATTGTCCTTGAGAATCCATATACATTTTTGTGAATTCCCCACCTATTTGTTCTAACTTGTCTTGCAAACCTTTTTTAACATCTTGTAATTTTTTAATTTGATCATTAATAACTTTCTTTGTGTCTGGAATATTCTTTTTTACAAAGTTTTTACTTCCCACATCAACAATCAAATCCTCTGAAACCAATTTAGCTTTTGCAAAGATTCCCCTCCCAATTGGAGCAAGAATTTCCTTATCCTTTGAACCGACTAATTCATCTAATCCAAGATTTAAGGAATTCATCTCAACTACTGCTTGTTCTACTGCTTGAAGTTGTTGCTGTAGTTGCTGCATTTGTTGTTCAAACATGCTTAATTTCAACATAAGTTCTTGTTGTTTTTTGTCTATTTCCATGTTAATCTCAGAATTAAACTACTTTTAAAACTTTCCTAAGAATGCTGCTAAATATTAAAGATCCAATCAAGTAAAACCAAAACCAACTTAAAAATCCAAAAAATCTGAAACTTTCTAAAGCAGGATTAGAAAAATAATCCATAAACCACCTAAAAAATAAAATTAAAGGAACACCAGTATACATCATCGCTCTCATACTAAGCTTCATTGTTTTTGGAAGAAATTCAAAACTCTTTTTCTGAAGTTCCATTACTTTTGCAGGATCATCTTTGTATTTTTTCATTTCTTCTTGAAGAATTTTCTGTTCTTTTTTCAATTCTTTTAATGTTTCTTGATCTGTTGCATATTTCTGAATTAAAGTCATAAAGAGCCCGATAATAAAAATAATAAAAATCATTCCCCAAATTAAGTTTCCATCTAACATTGCTCCTGCTGAAGGATCAAGCACAGAATGAACAGTATTTTTTATTGCAGGAATACTATTCCAGAAAAAAGCAATAGCTAATGACGCCGCCATTACAATAAAAATAGATTTGAAACTCCCTTCCTTTTGCATTTTGTATTAAACCAAATTTAGTTTTTAAACTTACCCGCCCATAAATTTCTGCATTGCAGGATTCATATCCATTGAATGTTGTTGGGCAATATTTTGATAAAACTGGAACATGATCATGATAACTAACAAGATGGCAGTTCCTGAAACAAGCGCCCCAAGCAAGTTAGTTATTGAAGCCAACAATCCAATAGCAATTCCCCCCATTACTGTCAGGGGCATGATGTACCTATCTAGAATGCTTTCCAATATTCTTTCGTCTTGTCTAAATCCAGCAACTTGTAAACCAGATGCAGCGATTTTGTGTGCTTGTGCTTTTGAATCCATTCCAGAGGTTTTTACCCAAAATATTGAAAAGACAGTACAAAACATAACAAAAAACAAAATATGCGTTATTCCTTGAATTAAATATTTAAATAAAAACCCCCCACGAATAAATAATTCCAATAAATTAGTTGAACCCATCCAAAATGCTAGACCTGAAATAGCCTGGCCTTCTACAAAGTGTCCTAAAAATCCAAAATAAGAAGCTATTTTTGCTGTCCCAGTACAAACTCCCCCCTCAATTAAGCAAGGAGCTGCAGCATTTTCTAATATCCCTCCAAATAATTGGATATTTGCAACCAATGCAGCAGTTAAAATGACTGGAATAACAGAAGCATAAAAAAATGATAATGGCCATTTAATTCCATATCCCCTAATTCTTCCAAAAGACAAGGGAATTTCCACTTTCAAAGATTGTGCCCAGACAACAATTAAAAATATGATTATGGTTGCAATGATTGCAGCAAGCGCAGAAATTAATTCTACAGGGTATTTATCTATTATTGATTGTATTACAACAAAAACCTTACCAGAACAAGGAGTATTTCCAAAATCTAAAAGACAATTTTTACCTTGCTGATTTATAAATTGAAATGCACTTGTAATGAGACGCCAACTAACACCTGCACCAATAAACAAGCTAACTCCCGAACCAAATCCCCACTTATCACAGACCTCACTCATATAAAAAATGGCCAAGCCCCCCACGATTAGTTGTGCAATAACTATCCCTGTAAACCCGGGCATTGCTTGAAGCCCCTGCATTAAAACATAAATCAATGCTTCAAATACAATAAAAAAGAAAACCAAAAGTTTTTGCAATCCCTGGAAAAACCTTTTCCCTTCAGTAGTTGTTGTATCAATGTTCAAGATACCTGCCCCTGTAAGTAACTGCAAAATAATAGAAGCCATTACAATCGGTCCAATACCCAGAGAAATAATACTCCCAAAATCTGTTCCGAGAATTATAGCTAAGTATTCAAATCTTTCTAAAGCATTTGTAGATAATCCAAAAAGAGGGATATTTGCAAGGACAAAAAAAGCAACTAAAATAATCAGTGTCCACTTTAATTTTGTATTAAAACCAACTTTTTTTTCAGATGGTTTTGTTACTTCCGGTATAAACTTAAAAATTTCTTTTAAACTCATTCTTGTTTTTGCTCTTTTTCAGTTTTGGGAGCTTTTTTTGTCGGCAAAATAATTTCCCCTCCCTTGGCTTCTACTTTCTTTCTTGCTGATTTAGAGGAATCATTTGCTTTTATAATTAACTTATTTTTTACCTCTCCTGTGCCAAGGATTTTATATTTTTGAAGATTTATTTCAAATTTATCTCCTGATTTCTTTGCATATTTTTCTAAATGCAATTCTATTTCTTGAAGATTTATTCTTTTTCTCTTATCTCTTTTTGTTCCCCGACTAGTAATTCCTTGTTTTCCAAAATAAGAATGCCCAAATTTTTTAGTTACTAATGTTTTTTTCTGATCTGCTCTTTTTCCACTACCAGACATACCTTTTCCACCCCGATGTCCTGTTTTTTTATGTTTTTTTCTGGCCCCCCAACCATGACTACCCATTGCTTTTCCATGCATTCTTGATTGTTTTGTTCTTTTTTTGAGTTTCATTTTTACAACATCCTCAAGATTAAATCATTAATCTTCTCTTTATTATTTCCCAAAACACCTTTTTTTACTCCAAAGTGTTTCTTTGAATCAATTCCTTTTCTCGGAGGATGAAGTCTAAAGAAATTCTTAATTTTTGTTTTTCTTTTTTCTACAAGTTTTTTATAGGTTTCTGGATTTATTTCTCCAAAAGCAACAAAATCTTGAACCTTATTTATCATCCCTAATTGTTCTTTTGTTGGTTTATCAATTACAATACATGAATATTTTCTCCTAAGCCTCAATCTGTATAAAGTTTCAACTATATCTTTCCTTAACCCTACTTGGCCACTTATTCTTACTACACATATCATTTTTTATCTCCCTTGTTTGTTTTTTTTAAAGCATCGATACACGCCTTAAGCAAGTTAAAAGAAGTTCTTTTCTTTCCCGAAGTCCTGCTGTAGACATCTTTAATTCCTGCAAATTTTAATATTTTTTTTAATTCATTTCCAACAACAAGGCCTGTTCCTTGGGGTGCAGGAATCAAGGTAACTCTAACACTTCCTGATTTTCCTGTTATTTTAAATGGAATAGTGTGGGGTTCTGAACAAGCACAGTCAAACGCAGAACAACTTCTCCCTATTTTAATAACACTTAGTTTAGCTTTTCTAATGGCTTTATCCCTTGCCGGCAAGGTTTCTTTTGCCTTACCTTCTCCAATACCAACATGTCCTTTTTCATCTCCAATAACTGCCATTGTTGAAAAACTTGGAACATTTCCTTCTTTTGTTTTTCTCTGAGTCTGTCTCCAAGCCCTTCTTTTTCCTCCCCCAAATTTTCCCTTTGCTTGGCCAATAGAAATTAAATCTGATTTAGCATTAATTAAACTATCAACAATTTCAGCTTCAAGAATTTTTTGATTATTATCTAAGATTTCATCAATATCTGTGATTTTTCCTTTCTTCACTTCTTTTCCAAGCTTTGTTTTAGGGTCCCATGCAGAAAGTAATTCTTTTTCTTTCTCTCCCCTTATCCTCTTAATTCTTTCTTCTTTTTTTTCTACTATTTCTAGATTTTCTTTTTCTTCTAATTCTTTTATTTCTTCAACTTTTTCTTCAACACCTTCAACTGGCTTTTCTTCAATTTCTTGAGGTTTTTCTGTTTTTTCTTTCATTTGAAATAGCTTCTGTATTTATTTCGGATGAATGGGAATTTTATCTTCGCTTTCATTTTATTTGTTTATATTGGATTTAATTTCATCGAAATTAATTTTATTTTTTAAATGATCTCCTTTTATTCTTGATTCTTCTGGAAAAAGTTCTTCTTTACACTTTATTTTAATCTCTGCATCATTTAATCCCTTTAAAAACCCATAAAATTTAGATTTGTGCAATACCCTCAACATACCAGAATCAACAATAGGGGTTTTTAGTTTTTCTTTAAGAATTTTCTTTCCAATTAGAAACCCCACAAAATAAGCAGCAGTAATAGATTTTAAACCCCCCTGTGCTTGTTTTGGCCAACCATATTTTTCTAAATCACTTGACTTAACTTGTATTTGAATTTTATCTTGTGCTTCTTTGCTTGTGATGTATTGGGCAAGAATATATTTATTTGTTCTTCTAAAAACTACTCTTGGAGCATTTGATTTAAGCAACTTGATTCTTTTTCCATAATCTGTTTTAGATTCTTTTCTCCTTCGTTTCATGGTTTTCATTTGAAACCCCTCCCAATCTGCTCTTTTAGGTGAGCTTTACCCCTAAATGCCTTGTTTCTAATTTTTTTTCTAATCTCTTTTGCATCTTCTGCATTTATTTTTCCTTGTTTTTTTAATTCAGCTACATGTTTTCTTAATTTTCTTGTCATAATTACATATTCTTGTTTTCTTTTATTTGGTTTTTTTCGAATATTTCCAGTGCTTCTACTTTTCTTCTTTTTCACTTTCTTCCTTCCTTTTACTTCCTTAATCATTATGGCCCCCTCTGCCAATAAATCTTTGATATCTTGTTTTGTAATAGCTTCTTTTATTTCATCTAATCTTGACTGTAAAAACACAATTCTTTCTTTTCCTACTTTTAAGGTCCTTGTTGCTAATGCTTTTTTCTTTCCAAGATTCATTTCTTTTCCTCCGCAGGTTTAGATTTAGATTCTTTTTTTACTTCCACTTTCTTTTCTTTTTTTACTTCCACTTTCTTTTCTTTTTTTACTTCCACTTTCTTTTCTTTTTTTACTTCCACTTTCTTTTCTTTTTTTATTTTCTTGTTTTTTTCTACAAATTTATTGATATTTGTTTTATAAATTTGAATTTTCATTTGTTTGGCTTTTTTTGCTATTTCCATTTTTTTCTTTTTCCCAACACTACCAAAAATAACCAATTCATTTTTTTTCACATTTTCCAAGCCTTTGATATTCTCGATTATGACTGGCTTTTTCCCCTCAATTGTCCCAACCATTTTTCCATCTTTCTTGTATCCCACACTCACAACACAAGGATAACCCTTTCTTTTCTCTCTCATTTTGTTGTCCCTACCGGTTGGCCTTCTCCAAACTTGTTTTTTCTTTCTTCTTTTTCCTAATTTCGAATACCTGCTCCATGTTCGTCTTAAAAATTTCTTCACCATCACATCCCCCTCCCGGCTTTATTTGTGATAAAAATTCCATCTTGAAAGACCCTTCTATCTCTGCCCCGAATTTTTGTGGCCCTTTCAAAATTTGCTGCTGCCTGTCCTGCTAATTCTTTATTTATAGAAGTAATTGTGATATCTTGCTTTGAAATTTTAATTTCAACTCCTTCTGGAAAATCAAATTTTCTTGGAATCTTTTCCCCCAAAAAATTCTTTATTGTTGCCTTGTTGCCTTCCACATTAACAGTTATTGGAAAATGGCTAAAACAAGTTTTCAATTTATATTCAAATTTTTCTTGAACACCCTTCATCATATTTTTAATATGTGCTGCAACAGTGTTCATTATCTTTTTTTCATTCTTTGTTGCTTTTTTGCTTCCTATTATTATTTTGTTGTCTTTTTTTTCTATTGTTAATTTGGGCAGTTTAAAGTTTCTTTTATTTTCTCCTTCTTTGCCTTTTACAGTTAAGGTGGTTCCTTCTAAAACCACTTCTATTTCTTCGGGAATATCAATTTTTTGGAAAAGTTCTTTCTTCATTTTAATAAAAATATGCAACTAAGCACCCCCCAACTTTCTCTTCTTGAGCTTCTTCATTGGTAATTAGCCCTTTGTTTGTCGAAATGATTACTGTCCCAAAATTTCTAGAAGGCAAATATCTTCTCCTATATTTTTCTATTTGACTTTTATTGACACTAAATCTTGGTTTTATGGCCTTACATTCAGATAAGTCTCCAATTGTAATGTCTACGGTTTTTGTTTTACTATCAATTTTATATTTTTTAATTGCACCTTTTTGTTTCATAATTTTTAAAATTTCCACTAATAGATTTGAAATTCTATTTACTTTTATGATTTCTTTTTTTGCCTGCTTGGCATTTTTTATCATGTTCAATGCATCCGCAACTATATCTTGTGACATTTTAACTGTATTTTTTAAAGCCGATCTCTTCAGCAACCTCTCTGAAGCAATGCCGACATAAATTTAATCCATATGATTTGATGTGAGCCCCAAATCTACCACACCTCTCACATTTTTTTGCAGCAATTCCTATTTTTCTTTCTTTGGGCTTACAGTGTTTTAAAAATTTCTGCATCACAGCAGGTTTATTTTTTAATTGTTTTAATATTTTTTTCCAATCGCTTGCTGTCATTCGAAATACCCCCCATATCTATTGAGGATGAATGAAAATCTTGTATTTGCTTTCATTTTTATATAAAAGTTGTTTCAAACCTTTCCTCCATAAATTTAATTATTTCTTGTTTTGTAATTGTTTGCCTTTTGGGAATTTTGCCCCTTTTTATTTTTCTTAACTTGACCCTTTTCCCTCTCCTTTTAAAGACAACAGTAACATCAAATCCAATAATCCCTATCTCTCTTTGGTATTCTATCCCCGGAATTTCAAGATAATCTTTTACACCAAATGAAAAATTATTTTCACTTATTTGTTTTTTCTTTAATTGATTATCTATTGTTATTAACATTTTTTTTAGAAATTCTTCGGCACTTTTTCTAAGAGTCACCACTGTTCCCACCTCTAATCTTGGTCTTACGCTCCATGAAGGAATCCTTTTATGGGACATCATTTTTGCAGGTTTTCTGTTAGTTAATAACTTTAATAATTTAACCCCTTTCTCTAAATTTTCTGCAGTTCCACCTATGCTTAACACAACTTTCTCAATTTTTATTTCTTGCATCGGATTCATTTTATTCTATAACCATTAATTGTTTAATTAAGACAGTAATTCTTTTTTCTTTTGTAGTTATTTTAGCCATTTTTCTCTCAGGCATCATTTTTGTTATTGTTCCAACCTGCCCAGAGTGTTTTCCTCCCGAGACAATTACTTTTGATTTTTCTTTTAATTCAAGACACTTTTCTATTTGTTTATCTTTAAGGCTAATTAAAACAGAATCATTAACATTACATTTAATATTTGATAAGAAATTCCCCCCATCACTCAAATTTAATTGAGTTTTCTTTTTCTTTAATGTTTTTTTATTAATAATTTTAGCAACTTTTTTGTTTGCTTCTGTTTCCTTAATTTCTTCAACATTAAATTTTCCTTTTTCTGACAACCCCATTCTATAACTTTTTTTAGCTTTATCTTTTCCAGAAATAAGTGTTATGACATCAAATAATGTCACACTATTTTTTTCATCCCTTGCATTTCTCGAATTAATTAAGATTTGTTTTAAATGAATAGCTCTTTTCACTTCTTTTCTGTTTTGGGCTACTTTCAACATATCTCTCAAGACAATTAAAATTGGAACGCCTTTTTTAAGATTTGAGTTAGGCCTAACTACAAAAATTGTACCTTTTCTATGTATTGGCCATGTTTTTGGAACTTTTTGTCTTTTCAAATGCATTTTATTTTTTCTCCTCTGATACTTTTTTTATTTTCTTTGTTGGAGTCGGCTTAGATTCTACTCTGTTTTTTTCATCTTTTTTCTGTGTTTTTGTTTCTTCTTTTTTTAATCCTAATTTTTCAATTCTTTTTTTATCTTCTAAATTTAATTCAATTATTTGTAAATTTGAAGGACGCAACCTCACATTTACTTTTGATCCGTCTTTTTTCTTTATTTGAATGTTTTCGATTACTACCTTTGAAATTTTTAATTTTACTTCATTAACTTTTCCTTGTTTTTTCTTAAATTTACCCCTTAAGATTTTTACTTTATCCCCTTTCCTTACAGGAATATTTCTTTTTCCATATTTCTTTTTTAATTCTTTACTTAAATTTACACTTAACATTTTTTTTCTTAAATGTAGTGGAGCATTAGCTGCATATTTTCTTTGTTTTCTAGGTTGCTTGCTTGCTTTCCATGTTGTGCTAAATTTTTTCTTCATTTTAATAAATAATAGAAGCGATTTTGGCAACTTGTGGCCATCGCTCCATAACCTCCCTTGCAATTGGTCCTTTAATTTGAGTTCCTTTTGGATTCCCTTTATCATCTTTTAATATGGCAACAGCATTATCTTCAAAGGCAATTCTTTCTCCATTCAATCTTCTATAAGATTTCTTTTGTCTCACTACAACAGCATCAAAGACCTTTCCTTTCATATCTGGAATTCCTTTTTTCACACTAACTTTTACCCAGTCTGCAATTTTTGCACAGACTTGTTTTCCTTTCTTTGCCTTACTTTTCTTTACAGAAACTATTTTTGTCATCTTTGCTCCACTATTGTCTGCCGAAACTAACCATGTTCCTATATTTAATCCTGCTGTTGTTCTCGCACTCACTGCTTTCATTTGGTTTCCTCCTTGAACCCATCTTTATATTTAATCATGGATTTTAATAGATACAATGTTGCTTGCTTTCTTTGTTCTTCCATTACAAAAACATTTCCAACAAGAGGATACTTCACATTAAGTTTTTTTCCATCTGTTTGTAGACTCATTCCATTTTTTTCTTCTAAGATTTTTTTACTCATTTTTCTTTTTCTCCTTTTATTTTTTCAATAACTACAAAATGTATGATTTTACTTAGGGGCCGGCATTCCTGGACTTTTACATAGTCTCCCATATTTATTTTATCTTCCATGCAGATTGGAAGTCTAGCATGAATTTTTGTTTTTGATTTTGCATATCTTTCATATTTTCTAATATAGATCATCCTTTCAAATTCAATTGTAAGTCTCTTATGGAATTTTTTAATAACTCTTCCCTTGAAAGTCCTACCCCTAGTTTTTAAATTACCATGTGTTGGGCAATCTTTGTCTTTACATCTAGCTCTAGCTAGTTTTTTTCCTTCTATTTTTACTTCTGTTTTTTTCTTTTCCATTCTTTCTTGTTTTTTTGTGTATGTTTATCGAGTTTTTACTCGCTTATCGAGTCTGCTTCAAACCCAAGCTTGACCAACAAATCTTTTATTTTCTTTGTATGGTTTCCTTGGAGTTCTATTGTATTATCTTTGTAAGTTCCTCCGCAGGCCAACTCATTTTTCAGAGCCTTTGCGATTTTCTTTACATCGATTCCACTTTCAAACCCAGTCACAACAGTCACGATTTTTCCATATCGCTTTCTATCTGTTGCCACTTTTATCCTTTGCGAACCCTTCACGATTTGTTCACACACACAGGCTTGCTCAGGCAAGCCGCATTTTGGACATATTTCCATGGTTTATTTCTTGTTCAATACCTCCTTTTTAGGGGTATTGATTGTGAGTATACGTGCAATAAACTTTTTTATTTCTTTTGTTTTAGCACTCCCACTTTTGGAAGCACTTACTTTTGATTTAATTAATTCTAGTTTTAGTTCTTCTAACTTTTTGTTTCTATCTTCTTTATTCATTTCTCTCAATTCTTTTGATTTTATTTGTACCATTTTATTTTTTCTCCTTTTTCTTAGGTTTACTTATGGGTTTTTTATTTTCTTTGGAAAATTTTTCTGAATTTTCTTGAAGACCCTTAATAAGTTTTTCATCAATAACAATTTTATCCTTTAGTTGAGCATATGGTGAAAGAATACTTACTTTTATTCCAACAGTTCCAGGTTTTGTTTGGGCAAGTGCTTGTGCCCTATCCACAACTTTTGCACTATCCCCTGTTTTTTTTAAATATCCTTGAGCAAATCTCCATGATTTAGCTCTTGCTCCAGGGAGTTTTCCATTTAATCTTATTTCTACCCCCATTGCCCCCGCATTAATGATTCTTTGTAAGGTTCTGTATGCAGTAACTTTGAATTTTAATGGGCCAAATCTTTCTAAAGACAGAGCAATTTCATCAGCCATTAACTGAGCATCAAATTCAGGTTCTGTTATTTCATCTATTTCGATGTGGGGGTTTTCAAGTTTAAATTTTGTTTTTAAAATTCTTGTTAATTCCTCTATTCTTTCTCCTTTTCTTCCAATAACTAATCCTGGTTTGTGGGTTGAAATAATTATTTTTTCTCCAACAGGAGTATATTCGATTATAACTCTGCTTACTTTTCCTTTTCCAAGATGTTTTTTAATATTTTCGCGAATAGTAAATTCGTCTTTCTTAAATTGAATTGTTTTTCTTTCTTCCATCTTAATAAAATTCCTCCCTTGTGAAGATGTATGAAAATTTATTTTCCTCCATTAGACTTTTTTAGCCTCCTTATTTAAAACAGGTTTGACAGAATCTTTGATTTTATTCTCTTTTTTATTCCTACTTTTCTTTTTCTTTGCTTTTATTTTTTGTTTATTTACTTTTTTCTTTTCTCGCGCAATAATTTTAATGTGGCTTCTTTTTTTCTTTACTCTTCCAAATCTTCCGAAAGGCCTTGATGCAAAGTTTGCAAAAGCCTCCACAATTATTGGTTCATCTAATTCATTTGCAGCTGCATTTGCAGAGAGAGTTTTTAATAATCTTATAAAATTTTCAGAAGCCTTTTTTGGGTATTTCCCAGACATCATTCCCTTACCTTTTTTATGTGCAATTTCTCCTTTCATCGGAACAGCTTTTTTCTTTTGAATAACTTGTTCTAAGTCTAAGATCGCTTGTGAAATTTTTTTATTTTTTATAAATTTACAGATTCCCATAGATTGTTTTGTAGAGATTGGGATACTTGTCCCATTTACTACAGCTTCTGTTTTTTTGATTTTTGGTTTTTCAGATTTTTTCTCTATTTTTTTATCTTTTGTTTCTTTTTCTGTAGCTATAGATTTTGATTCTTGTTTCTCCTCAATCTTTTTTACAGGCTGAACAGGTTGATTTTGGTTTGATTTTGGAGTCTCAACTATTCCTTGTTTTTTTTGCTCCGCTTTTGTTGTTGGTTTCTCTGTATTTGTCATTTTTATTTCTTTGATTTAGATCTTGTTCCTTTTGTTGCTCCTACTCCTGCTTTACTGTGTTTTGTTTTTGCTCTTGTTGGGGAAAATTCTCCAAACCTATGTCCCAGCATTTCTCCCACTACTTCAAAAGAAACAAAATTATTGCCATTATAAACTTGGATCTTCATTCCCACCATTTTGGGAACAACAACAAGATATCTTTTATGGGTTCTTACTTTCTTATTTTTTGCAATTTTTTCTTTAGCTTGATTAATAAAATCCTCAACTTCTTGAAATTGTCTTAATACAGTTCTTCTTGATCGTGATGTTAAATATTTTGCAAATTCTCTTACATCTAGAGCTTTTAATTCTTCTATTGTTTTTCCGCGATATGTAAATTGTTTTTTCTTTATTTCCATTTTATTTTTTCTTACCTGTTCTTCTTGGCCTTAATAATCCAACCTTTCTTCCAGGAGGAGCATTTCTTTTAGCAATCTTACTCTTTGGATTTTTTGCTCTTCCAGAACCAAAAGGGTGATCAATTGCATTCATCTTGACTGCAGAGGTTCTCGGCCATAATTTACTTTTTGCTTTTTTAATATAAAATTTTTTCCCTGCTTTAACAACAGGTTTGTCAAGTCTTCCTGCTCCTGCAACAACCCCAATAACTGCCCTACAATTGCTATTAAATTTCTTTTCTTTTTTTGAAGGCATTAAAATAAATACATCGTCTTCAACAATCCGATTTACTACTGCTGAATTTCCTCCTGTCTTAATAAAAGCCCCCCCATCTCCTGGTTTTGATTCAATATTATGGATTTTTGTTTTCACAGGAATATCTTTGATCTTCATGATATTTCCTTTTTTAATCTCTTTTCCACTAAAACTTATTTTTTGTCCTTCAATCATGCCTTTAAATGCAGGCAAATAAAAACTTCCTTTTGCATAAGCAACTTTAGCTAATGGAGCAGAATGGGCTGACGAGTTGAACAACTTAACAACTGTGCCCTCTCCTTCAAGATTTTTTGGATATTGCAACTTGTATCTAAAAGCCCTTTTACTAACTTTGTAAGTATGTGTCCCTCTTCCACGTCTCTGTTGAATTATTCGTTTTCCCATTATATTAATCCTAACTTTGTTGCTACATCAATAGCAGGAAAGTCTTTTTTTAATTTAACATATGCATATTTTTTATTATCCCTAATAAAGGTTCTAACTCTTTCAATTTTTACTTTAAACATTTCTTCAACTTCTTTTTTTATTTGGTCTTTTGTTATCATTTTCTCTGTTTCAAATGTTAAAACATTTTGAGACTCAATCATCATTACTGCTTTTTCTGTTACAATTGGTTTAAGATTAATCCCTCTTGAATTAGTCTTAGCTAAAATCTTTGATTTTTGTCTGAGATTCATTTTAATTTCTCCCCTAATTCATTAATGGCTTTTTCAGTATATAGAGTAAGGCGTCCAGGACTTCCTTTAGCTAAATCTGTAATACTTAAACTCTTAACTTCAGTCACATCAAAAGCCTTTGTCTTTAATTTTTCATCATTGCCTGTAACAAACAATAATCCAGCATTAGATTTGTATTTTCTTCCCCTTGATTTTCCTCTCCCACTTCTTACACTTTTCTTTTGTAAAGCAATTGAAAATAAATCTTTTCCAAGAACCTTCTTTACAGCATCAATTAATTGTTTTGTTTTTAGAGAAATAATTTTTGATTCAACAATTAAAGGAATATTGTCAATTTTTTTATCTTTTAAACTTTCATATTTTTTTGAAACATATTTTTCCTTTGTTGTAGCACTTAGTGCAGAGCAAAAGGCAATTTTAGCTTCTTTTTTATTTATCTTTTGAGTATTGATCATAGATAGTACTTTTGGGGGATGTGCTCTCATTCCTCCTCTTGCTTGTGGGACTTCTGCTGGTTCCCAATTAAATTGAGATCCTCTCCTTGAAAATATTTTTCTTGGAACCCTTGAAGCTCCCCTCCCATATCCACTTCTCCAAACATGTCTCCTATGCACAACCTTCCCCTTTGCAGCATGTTGTTTTCCTGCCACAGGCGAAGGAGAGTATGGCTGTTTTGTTTTTTTAACTTCAACAACTTTTTGAATAAGATCTTCTCTAACTTTTTGCAAAAAACAGTTTGGCAAAGTTATCTCTTTTAACTTTTTACCCTCGACGTTTAAAATTTGTGTTCTCATCTTAACTCCACCAATTCATAAGCTTTTTTTAATTGTTTTTTAGTAGGTCTTAAAGCAGAAGTCATCACTAATTGCCTTTTTGCAGGTCCCTGAATAGAACCCATTACAATGACGTAATCTGTTTTTATATCTCCATAATTTTTGATGTTTTTTAATTGTTTATCAGAAGTTTTTCCCAAATCAATTATTTTGTTATTATATACGGCTCTTGTAAACATTCCCAATTGTCCAGCCATTGGAACTCTAAATATAACTCTTGCAGGATGCCAAGGACCTAAACTTCCAGGCCTTCTTCTTCCTTTTTCTGATTTATGAGATTTTAAAGTGATTCCAAATCTTTTAACAGGTCCACTAAGACCTTTTCCTTTTGTTAATCCTCTTAAATCAACAAGCTGGCCTTTTTCAAAAACATCTAAAACTGAGATTTCCTTTGTTAAGTGTTCTTTAATAAATTTGAGTTTTTCTTCAATACTCCCCACAAGTCCGATTTCACACAAGTCAGGAGTCTTTTTTATATTTGTTTTTTTAACATTAGAATAAGCAATAATTATAACATCATCATAATTTTTCATATCATCAATTTTTTTAGTTTGCTTTTTTGGAAATTTAACCTTTTTTTTCAGCTCTTTTTCTAAATTTTCTACTAAAACCTCACCCATAACTTTGTGGTTTTTATAAAATCTAACAGAAAAAATCTTTAATCCAGGACATTCAATTATTGTTGCAGGAATAGTAATTTTCTTCCCCTTTGTCATTGAATCAGCACTATTGTCTTTCACACACACAGAGACCATCCCAGCCTTATAGCAGATAAATCCTTTGAGATTTTTACCAGAATTAATAGCTTTCCAGTTTACACTAGGTAAAAATTTAGTGACCCTTTTTCTGGGCCAAAACTGCAAACTTCCTTTTCTTGGTGCTTTTCTTGTAGGCATTTCTTAATAACGCGGATAACATTTTAATCCCTGGATAAAATAGAAAGATAAAATTGCTTTATAAAGCTTTCTTGAAGGGTTTTTATGCGCAATCAATAAACATATATCCTATTCAATACCAAGAGAGTTTAAGCTTCAAATTCAATTTCTTTAGTGGTTTCTTGGCCATCAATTTCTGCTTTTCTTATAATTTTTCCCTTTCTTTTGGCCATTTCTCTAATCTTAGAATAGTCTTTTTCCCCTTCTGGTTGGATTATTTCATTTATAGTAAAATCATGAACAATTTCTGCTTTATTAAAATCTGGTTTTTCAAATACAAAACTCTGCCCAGTTTCCTTATCCATTGTAATAAGTTTACAAAAATCTGCTTTTGGCTTGTCTGATCCTTTGCCTGGTTTTCCAGATTTGGGCGCTTTTGGCTTTATTTTTAATTTATCTCCTTTTGCTTCAAAACTTAGAGCAAAAAAAGCCTTTGGAAATTTCTCAAGCAATTCAATAATTTCTTTTCCTGACATTTCTTTTTCAATTAAATATCTTTTTACACCTTGAAATTGTTTTATGTCTTTAAAATCTAATTCTTGCTTTAAGTCATTAGTAGAAACAATTGCACCAGTCACCATGGTTCTTTCATCTTGCAATTTTTCTGCCATAAACCTGACAAATTCATTTGCAAATTCAGCAGTAGTTACGAGGGTATATTTCCCTTTACTTTGTTTCGCATTAATAATCGCTTTATTAATGAATTCTCCTCTACTAAATTTTTGAAATTGTGTATGCACAGATTCATCCACTTTTCCATCCACAATCTTTTTTATAAAATTCATATATTCTTTTATAGAAATTTACTTATAAATCTTTTTGTCTATAACTACAAAACTTTATAAATTTCCCCTCCTTGTAATGTTTAGACAAAGAGGAAGATGAAAGAAGATTATATACAGAAGATTATTGTTCCTGCAATTTTAATTGTCCTCGTAGTCTTGACTTTCTTGCTTGTTAAACCAATTTTATTTGCAGTGCTTTCTGGTTTTTTCTTAGCTTTTATTTTTTCACCAGTATATGATTGGGTATACAAGAAAACCAAGATGAAAAATTTTGCAGCAGGTTTAATTTGTACACTATTAATTTTATTAATTCTTTTGCCGCTTTGGTTTTTAATCCCTGTTCTTATTGATCAAGCATTTAAAATTTATTTAGCTTCGCAACAAATGGATTTTATTACCCCAATACAAAATATTTTTCCGTCTTTATTTACTTATGAATCTTTTTCCACAGAAATAGGAACTATTCTCCAAACCTTCACCTCCAAAATAACAAACTCCCTAATGAACCTCCTTTCAAATCTTGTCTTATCTTTTCCAACAATTTTATTGCAGTCAGCAGTTGCACTTTTTATTTTCTTTTTTGTTCTTAGAGA
>JAFCFX010000012.1:19776-27205 GCA_017608405.1 Candidatus Pacearchaeota archaeon
AAGAACAACTTATTAGTTATATAAAGAGTTTATCTCCTTTTTCAAAAGATGTCGAGAAAAAACTATTTGAATCATCTAAGGCAATTACTAAATCTGTGCTCTATGGCCAGGTGATTATTGGTTTATTACAAGGAGTTATAATGGGAATTGGCTTTTTCTTGTTTGGAATTCCAAATGCTTTATTTTTAACTGTGCTTGCCTCTATTGCGGGAATCTTCCCAATCATAGGAACAGCAATTATTTGGCTACCAGTTGCAGTTTATCTTCTAATAATCGGAGACACATTTGCCCTTGTGGGAATAGTTATAATTGGGATAATCTCCTCAAATGTTGATAATATCTTAAGGCCAGTATTTGTATCTAAAAGAACAAAGATCCATTCTGCATTAGTTCTTGTAGGGATGATTGGGGGGGTATTTTTATTTGGAATATTAGGGTTTATTTTAGGTCCATTAATAATTGCATATCTTCTTGTATTGCTTGAAATTTATAGAAACAAAAAAGGACCAGACATCTTTATTAAAGAAAAATAATTACTTAGTTAAATATAAAAATCTTTTTTACTACAGAATTATATTCGAAAAAGAGAATGATACTAAAAATCAAGTTTTTAAAGTGGAGTACCGGAGTTCCAGTTGCTATGTTAAACAAAAAAACAGCTATTCAATTGGGAGTCCATGCAAAAGATAGAATTTCTATTAAAACACCTTCAAAAAAACCAAAAAATTTTTCCACAATAATTAATATAAGCCAAGGATTTCCAAAAACAAAGGAAATAGCTGTTTCTTTTGAACTTAAGAAGAGACTTGGCTTGAGATCAAATCAAAGAGTAGAGGTGGTTTTAGCTCCAGAGCCAAAAAGTCTTGGATTTATAAAAAAGAAATTAAACAAACAAAAGTTATCTCAAAAAGAAATAAATGAGATTATCAAAGATGTTGTGAATAATTCTTTATCAGAATCGGAAATTGCACTGTTTATCTCTGCCATGCATAAACAAGGAATGAACATGAAAGAAACAATCTATTTAATAAAAGCAATTTCAAAATCAGGAAATAAATTAGAACTTAAAGAGAAATTTGTTGTAGATAAACATTCAATAGGAGGAATTCCAGGAAATAGGACAACCCCCTTAGTTGTTTCAATTTGTGCTGCAGCAGGATTATTTATTCCAAAAACTTCTTCAAGAGCAATAACAAGTGCTGCGGGCACAGCAGATATGCTGGAGACAATTGCAAAAATAGAATTTCCGCTTTCAGAATTAAAAAAAATAATTAAGAAAACAAATGCTTGCATGGTGTGGGGGGGTTCATTAGGAATTGTTCCCGCCGACGCAAAAATAATCCAAGTTGAAAAGATTCTTAAAATAGACCCAGAAGCTCAATTATTAGCATCTATAATCTCAAAAAAACTTGCAGTTGGTAGCAAGTACATTCTTATTGACATTCCATATGGGAAAACAGCAAAGGTGAATAGATTAAAAGCACTAATTTTAAAGAAAAAATTTGAATATCTTGGAAAATATTTTCATAGAAAATTGAAAGTTGTCTTAACTGATGGAAGCCACCCAATAGGCAAGGGGATTGGTCCTGCATTAGAATTAGTAGACATCCTTAAGATTTTAGATCCAAAACAACAAGGACCAAAAGATCTTGAAGAAAAATCATTATTTTTAGCTGGAGAGCTCTTTGAAATGACTAAGAAAGTGAAAAAAGCACAAGGAATTTATCTAGCAAAGCAGCTTCTTTACTCGGGGAAGGCATTTGAAAAGTTTAAAGAGATTATTAAGGCTCAAAAAGGGAAAATTAAAAAAATAAGAACTGCTAAATTCAAAAGACATATTCTTGCACAAAAATCTGGAAAAATTGTAAAAATGCATAATCAAAAAATAAATTCTTTAGCTAGGGTTACAGGGTGTCCAATAAGTAAGTATGCTGGGCTTTATCTACACCATAATGTGGGGGAGAAAGTAAAGAAAAGCCAAAAAATATTAACAATTTATTCAGAATCTAGATCAAGGCTAAAACAAGCAACAAAATTCTATAAGAATGAGAAACCAATAAAAATCAGATAATCACAACTATTTTTTTAAACCTGTTTTTTTTAAGGAATTTATGGCAGAACCAAATTATAGGCGTAAAATTATTAATTATTTTAAGAAGAATTTAACAAAAGGGTATACTCAAGAATCCCTTAAGTGGGCCCTGATAAAACAAGGCTATTCAAGAGCATTAGTTGAGATGTCTATTGAACAAGCACATAAGGAATTTGCTGACGAAGCACCCATTCTTAAAACAAAACCAATAATAAAACACGAAATTATTGACGAAGACGATCAGCCAATTCTCGTAAAAAAGCCCTGGTGGAAGAGAGTTTTCGGGTAGAAAACGCCCTAGGACGACCACGCATGGGCGTTCTAGTGGGGTGGATCCTTTAGGATTCACGCCCCCGCCAGGAATCGAACCTGGATGCCCAAAAGGGCCCGGCTCTCGTGTTAAAGGTTTTCGCACGAGTGAAAAGTTTACCTTTGATCTCAAGGCCGGTGCACTACCATTATGCGACAGAGGCCTAAAAATTCTAACGAATTTTCAGTCCAATGAATATTTTCTAAAGAAAATACACAGAGGCTTTCTATTAAAATCAATTAAGAAGTTTTAAAGCTTACTATTGAGTTTTTCTTAATTATCTATTACAAAACATTCTTTAGAATTCTAATTAAAGAAAGTTTGAGGTTTGCCAACTATAAAAATAATTATGTTTATCCAAATAAGGCTGACAAACCTTCTGCTGCAGCTTCTTTCTTTTCTTCCTTCTTAGGCGCTTCAGCTTTTTTCTCAACAGGAGCTTTTGAATCTCCGGCAGGAGCAGCTGAGACTAAACTAGCATTTTCTAGTTCTTTGTCTATATCAACACCTTTTAAGCTGGCAATAAGTGATTTGATTTTTGATTCATCTACTTCTGCACCAGCAGCTACAACAACTTTCTTTACATCCTCTTCATTAACTTCTTTTCCGAGTTTGTGCAACAAAAGTGCTGCGTATGTGTATTCCATTATTTATTTCTCCTCTCGTTCTCTGTTTTCAGAGGACGAGGCCTGAGCTTGCTCAGAGCCTCCTTCAGATTTATTTTCTTCAGGAGTTTGAGTATCATCTGATTTTTCCTCTACTTTTTCTTTAGCCTCTGAATCTTCTTTAGGACTTAGGTTATCAAGAACTTTTTCATGACTTCCAGCCTTACCAATTAAAAATTTAACTGTGTCTTCACAAATATATCCTATTTCTACTGCAAAAGGCAGGGCTTTTCCAAAAGCTGTTTTTAATTCTTCAATTGTAGCCTCCTTATCAATATTAATTTTTGAATATAATTTTCCTTCTTTAACATCAAAAGCAACCAAAGGAATAAAACCAATTGAAAAAGGTTTTATGTCTAGCTTTGCCATAATGTCTGCAGCTGCTGCAGAGATTTTTTCACCTTGTTTTGCAATTACCTTTGGCTCTTTAATATGGATCTTTCCTTTTTCTATTTGAATTTGAATCCCTACTGCCCCCAGTTCACTTATTGCTGGCCCCGGAACTAGATCTGTTGGCCCTGCTTGAATTTCAATGTCCTCAGGAGCTTCTTGTCCTGTTTTAGCTTTAGAAGGACTCTTGCTCGCTAAAAGCTCTCCAGCTAAATCAAAACAATCTAAATCAGAAAATAAAATAGCAACACTGTCTTTAATCTGATCTTTTAATTTTTTTATTGTTTCATTTCCAGATTTATCTAATGCTCTAAATATTAAATTCTTTTTTGGAACCTTTACCATAGCTTTTCCTCTTAATTTTTTTGAAATCTCCTGGAATTGAGATCCAGGAATATTTTTTATAGAAGCGATTAAAATTGTTTTTTTATTTTTTATTAAATTTGATAAGTCTTCGACTACTTTTGTTTTTGCTTCAGGAACATGGTTTTCAGGTTTTGGTGTCATTTTATCTTAATTTTATTTTTTGGGGTTTAGTCATAGTGAATTTAATTTCTATATTTTTGATATTTTCTTTATCTCTTGGAAGAACCTTAACTAAAGCATTATAAACTACCATGATATTTTCAATTATTTCTTCATCTTTCATGCTTTGTTTTCCAATAGGAAGTTTTATGCTTGCTTCTTTTGCTCTTATTTTTATGCTGTTGTTTACTTTTTCTTTTAACTCATTAATCACCTTGTCTTCTGCATTCATGACAATTCCTAATTGAGGAGAAGGCATTTTTCCTGCAGGTCCTAGAACACGTCCAAAAGTTGTAGCAACCTTTGGCATCAAACTTGCTTGAGCAATAAAGAAGTCAAATTTCTTTACTAATTTTTTTAATTCTTTTTTATCAGAATATCTTTTAAATTCATCAAGAGTAATAGTTTCTACATTTTCATTTTTTGTCTCTAAAAATCCTGCTATTTTTTTGTCTTTTACTTTAAACGGAACACTTATGAATAAATTTAGTGGAGTTTTCTTTAAATCAAATTTCTGAAGATTTACAATTAAGTCTACTGTTTGATCAAATTTTCTTTCTTTAGATTTACGAAGTTCTTCTAAACTTTTCTTTAGTTGATTCTTAAGTTCCATTTTCTCTATATCCGTCCTACATTATGCGCCAACACCTTAGAAGGTATGTGTTGCCGATGTAGTTCAGCCGGTTAGAATTCTCAGATGGTTTAGGTTTATAAAAGTTTCCTTTGAAAATTTAGCAATTAAAAAACTATTTCTTTTTTCTTCCTTGTAAAGAACTAATTCTCTTTTTTAATCTGAGTATCTCTTTTTCTTTTTTCAACTTATTTCTAATTTTTTCTTTTTCTTTTTTCAGCTTTTTCCACTCTTTTTCTAGATACTTTTCAGCTTTTTGAAGTTTTTCAAGATCTTTTTTTAAAATTTTTAAGCGCGGACTAGATAATTCTTGGTTTTTGGATGTCTTTTTCATTTTTGCCCCCTTTTTCTGATTTTAAAAAGATTTTTTTACTTTTATATTTTTTGTTATTTAGGTTTATTTAAATGTTCTAAGATTTTGCCATCAATCATTATAATATGCCCCGCAGCCTTTACATTTCTATATTTAATAACAATTCCCTTGTGTTTGATTTTCTTTTTAAGTGATTTTCCTAATTTAATCTTCAAACTATCAATCTTGTTCTTTTTTAGAATAACTTCCCTAACACCCCCCACATGTTCTCCTTCTTCTGTATAAACTTTTCTCTTCATTAATCCTTTAACACTATCTTTAGGATAGGTAGTAGTCTTAAGTTTCTCTTTTATTTCCTTAATAAAGCCCACAGCTTTCTTCCTATATAAGAAAGCCAACATTCCTAAGATTCCTATGACTAAAACTAATCCAAAAATACCCCAACCACCACCCCCAGCAGTCGCATCCCCAATAACAAGTCCAGTTATGTTCTTTCTTGCAGTAAATAAAGATCCAATTACAATAGAACCAATAAAGAATATTAAATGGGTCTTAAACCCAATTCTTTTCAAATTTTTCTCAATTTTCTTCCCATATCCAATAGTTTTCTTTCCTTTTTTCTTCTCTCCCCCCCTTGTTGACATAACAAAAACACCGCCTGTTAAAATAAACCCAAAAATTAAAATCCCAATTATTAATGATTCATAAACAAATTTCTTAATTTCTAATTCTCCTTTTTTTACTTCAAAACTTTGCTCGGCAAAAGCCCTTTGCAAATCTCCATAAAGAATGTCTATTCTTAAGATATATCCTCCATTTACTAATTTAACTTCTTCTATTTCTTTTTCATAAGTTAGTTCTCCTTGTATTGCCCTTGTTTCTATTTGACTGAAAATTTCATTATTTTCTTCATCTATAATAGAATATTGTATCTGGATATCAATGTTTTCTATTCCTTCTTGTTCTTTTAAGTTAACTGTAAATTTCAAAGTATTATTTTCTGTAATTAACAAATCAGCGAATTTTATCGTAACATCAAATAAAGCCTCTGGACAAACTCTTTCTTCTCTTGGTTTACTTTCATTTCCTTCACATGTTCCTGTGTTTTTACATTCTCTTATTTGTTTTTTATCTTCACAAATACTCCACGCAGTACAATCCCAATCATAGGTACATCTTTCTATTATCACCGTTGTTCCCCCACTACCCCCCTCTGGAGGAAGAGGAGGAGTTGTTTCTTCTGTTAATTCAAAAGAATCTATAATACTCGTAACTGCACCTGTAGAACTATTTGCATAGAAAGTAACATTATATGTTCCTACAATTGGCGGGGTATAAGATGTATAGCCATTGTTAGATAAAACAAGAGTTGTATCAATTGCATCTGGGCGGGTAATTATCACCCAAACTGATTGTGCATTTAATGCGGAAATATACAAACTTATTGTTGAACCAATAGTAGCTGATGCTGGAGAAATTGAGTAGGAAGTTATGCCCACTGTTCTATAATAAGGAGTGTCGGCAAAGAAACCAATGTTTCCAGTATAAACCACACTTTCTGCATTCCTTGTTGTGGCTTTTGCTTCTGATAACAAACTTGCATTATAATTATTTGAAGAAGAAGTTGCAGTAGCCATCCCAGTCCCAAACATGCTTATAGAATAATTTGAAGAATTTGCTGTTAATGCATAAACACTATTCATAAAAAAAACCAAAACCAGTAAAACAACCATCAAATAACTCGGGTTTTTTTTTAGTTGTTTCATTTTTATCTTGTTATAAATTTCATTGTTACAACACAATTTGAGTGTCCTGAATCTGAAACAGTATATGGCCTAAACCAATCATCAGCATCAATCTCGCAATTAAATTCTGTTGCATCATTTGTTCCAGTACTTGTAATACTACAACCAGTATCCCCTCCAGACAGAGTTTCAAGTCTTACAACTGCTGTGCCAGTACCAGTATTACAGTCTAAAGCCATGCCGACAGCAGTTACATCATCCCATAAATAAACATACTGACTTGTTTCACCATTTCCCCCACAAGACCATTCTGCAGCACTAGCGTCAAGCGCAGAATTTTCTCCACAAGTAAAATATAAAGGAACCCCCCCTGTTATGTTTCCAGTAACATTTAAGTTACCAGTTATCTCCACACTTCCAGTAATTTTAACCCACCCATTAACAATATTATCAATAATCTCCCCCAAACCAAAAGTAATTTTTTGTGCTAAAGTTAGGTTTGCTGCTTGGAAGTTATATGGAGAAATATTAATGTCTTCATTTGCATTTGTTCCTGATTTATTTAAGTATCCCAAAGCGTCTATATTTGCGGTGGTGTTAACAAGGCCAATTTGAGTGTCTGTGTATGTATTTGCAGGGATTGTTTGATTATAATTCCACTTGTTCATGTAAGAATTATCCCAAGTAGTATTATACATGTTGAATGTTCCAGTTGATTGATTATAATCCCACTCTATTCCTGCATAAACTAAATCTGC
>JAFCFX010000020.1 GCA_017608405.1 Candidatus Pacearchaeota archaeon
AAAAAGTTATATTTAAAGTTATCTCAGCGAAGTATTTAAAAACAACAAACCCTATTTTAAATTAAAGGTGATAAAATAAATGACTCTCATAGAAATCTACAATTCATTTACGCAAGCGCTTCCGTCATGGGCTCAAACATTTATCACACTCTTTTTACTTGTTCTCTTGGTATTTATTTATTCTTGGTTTATTTGGAAATTTTATAGATTTATTGCAACAAAAAACATTTTTGGCTTAAACTTAAATAAATATAATAAATCAAAACACCCTTTACTTGAAAAATTCATGGCAGGATTTCTTTACTTGCTTGAATACATTGTAATCCTTCCCTTCATAATATTTTTCTGGTTTGGAATATTCACTATATTTTTAATATTCTTAACAGAAGGAATAGCCCTTTCAAATATTTTAATCATTTCTGCAATAATTGTTGCGGCAATCAGAATGGCCGCCTATTATAATGAAGATTTATCAAAAGATGTTGCTAAACTTCTCCCTTTTACTTTATTAGCAATCTCAATACTTAATCCAAATTTCTTTGATATCAGTAGAATCCTCGCACACATTACCCAGGTGCCTGCATTTGTAGGAAAAATAGCAATCTACCTTCTCTTTATTGTTCTGCTTGAAATAATCTTAAGATTCTTTGATTTTATCTTTTCCTTATTTGGATTAGAAGATATAAAAATTAAAAAAGAGAAATCAGAAGAAGAACCAGCAGAATAAGAAAAAAGAGGGAGCCAAAATGAATATTACTTTTAAATATAGAAATTATAATTTAGGGAAAAAACCTGCTCCACATGTCAAAAATATTCTTAAGTTTTTACAAAAAAAGAAAATTAAAAATGTCCTTGACTTTGGTTGTGGAAATGGAAGAAATAGTTTTTTTTGAATTCCAAAAAATTTGATATAACTGCTATAGATTCTAAAAAAGTTTTAGATTTGTATAAAAAAGATTTTCAAAAATATAAAATAAAAACAAAATCTTATAATGCCCAAACAACAAAAATCCCCTTTAAAACTAGTACTTTTGATTGCATTCTTTCATGGAGGGTTTTACATAGGGGATTGAGAAAATATAGACACGCTTTAATTAAAGATCTGAAAAGAATTTTAAGAAAAAAAGGATTTTTAATAGTGGCTGTAGCTATGGATAAAGACATAGAAAAAGACAAAAAAAGAAGAAAAAATAACAAGGAAATAGAAAAAAAACACTTTTGAATATTTAACTAAAGGAACAAAAACTAACAGGCATTATTATACTAAAAAAGAAATCCTTACTAACAAAGCTTTTCCAGGATTTAAAATAATCTCCCTTTCATTTTTTAAAGAAAAAACAGGGCATAAAAATAAAAATTATCTGAGGCATTATTGGAAAGTAATTTTACAGAAAAAAATAATCATTCAAAAACTCTTTTACTTTTTTTCAATCTTTCTGAAAGCATCTTCAAATGCTTTTTTCTTTCAGCTTTATAGGCTCCTTCATTCATTTTTAATTCATTAATCATCTTTGCAACATATTCCCCCCCAATAAAATGGGGAGTTAAAACGTAATTTGCACCTTTTTTATATAATTCAACAGCCTCTTTAACTTGGTGCGCTCTTACAATCAAAATAGCATCTGGATTTTCAAGTCGCACAGCTTCCATCAAAAGAATATTTGTTTCAAAATCAGGAATTGTTGAAATAACTAATTTTGTTTTTTCTACAGGCAGTTCTCTTAATAATTCTGAATCATAAGCATCACCATAAACACAAGGCACTCTTAATTTTGTTAAATTAGCAATTATGTCTGGGTTAAAATCAACAACAAGACAACTTTTTTTCATTTTTTTAAAAGAATTTAAAATGCTAAATCCCATCCTGTTATATCCAAAAAGAATTGCATCATACTTTTTCCTCATTCTCTTTTCTTTTTTTATCTTCTTTCTCTCAAAGATTGAAACAATTTTTTCCACTTTTTGATAAAACTTCTCAGAATAAATAATCATATACGTGGATAATCCAATTGTGATTATTCCTGTTAAAGTAAGTGTAGATAAAACTTCCCCAGAAATATGGCCAACAGACACACCCAATGCCAATATAATTAATGAAAATTCTGATATCTGAGCCATTGTTGTTCCAAGTAAAAAGTTTGTCCTCCTTGTATAACGAAAGACAGCCATAAAAACCATCAAAATAAACGGCTTAAAAATCAAAACAACTAAAGACAAAATCAATGCATTAACAATTATAGAACCGATATTTGAAATATGCAAATTTAAACCTAAAATTATAAAGAATATAATCAAGAAAAAATCTCGTAAAGGCCTTATTTTAGAACTTATTTCTGTACTATAAGGGGAAATTGATAAAACAACTCCTGCAACTAAAGCCCCAATTTCAATTGAAAATCCAAAATAACTAAACAAGGCTGCAATAACAAAACACCAACAAATTGAGAACAAGAATAATAATTCTTGGTTCTTAGCAATATTCTTAACTACCCTTGGCAAGATAAAAAAACCTATTAAAAAAAGCGCAATAATTAGTCCCCCCCCACTCAATAAGCCTTTAAGTGCAAAAGACCCAAAACTCACTTCACCAGACATTGAAGAAATAAACATAAGAACCGCAACAGCAACTAAATCTTGAATAATCAAAATACCAATAGAAATTTTACCATAAAGAGAATCAAGTTTCTTTTTATCAGACAATAATTTCATAATAATAATAGTACTGCTAAATGCAAGGGCAATCGCAATATACGCAGAAGTAATCATATTAAATCCTAAAAGTTTGAATGAGATTAGAAATCCAACTGCAAAAGTAAAAACAATTTGAGCTAAACCAATTAATAGAGAAGAAGTTCCAACTTCTTTAATAACTCTTGGATTTAAATGTAAACCCACAATAAACAATAGAAAAGCTATTCCTAACTGCGAAAAAATATTAATAAGTCCTGATGTTGCTCCAATATCAATAACCCCGTATTCAAGAATAAATGCGACCACCATTCCAGCAATAATATACCCCACTACAATTGGTTGATTAAATGCCCTAATTACATACGATAAAATAAATGCTGACAAAAGTATGATTGCTAAATGAATAAATACTATCTCTATTTTTCTTTCACCCCTTAAAAAATTAAAGCAAAACCCATATAAAAAGCTTTTTAAACTATTTTAGAATTTATGTTATATCAACTCCGAGTCTCATTTGTCATGTTGACGGATGAATGGAAATCTTAGATTTCCTTTAACTCAAGGGAAAATGTAAAAAAACCATTAGGTTGTTTTAAATGGCAAAGGTAAGAATAAAATTAAACAGCACAAATGTTGAAATGCTCAATGCTATTTGCCAATCTATTAAGGATTTGGCAAAAAAAGCAGGAATTATTGTTGGAGGACCTGTTCCACTACCAACAAAAAAACTAAAGGTGACAACAAGAAAATCTCCTTGTGGAGATGGAACAGCTACATTTGATAGATTTGAAATGAAAATTCATAAGCGATTAATTGATTTGCCAGCAAATGAAAAAGTTCTACATCACATCATGAGGATGCAGATTCCAAAGAATGTTAATATAAAAATAGAGATGAAAGATTAAGATAGAAGGAGAAAGTTATTTATAATTATTTTCTAATCAAATCAAGACTAAAATACATTGGAAGGCTACGATCTCTCCTACAACCCCTTGTCCTAAATATAATACGCTGTTTTTCTGCATCATCATGGTTACCATACAATTGTATATAAGGTTTTTCTGTGGTTTTTTCTCTTCTCATAATTCCCTTATATAAAACATAAGCAGTATCGACTCCCATACTATCAGGTAAGTTTTGCACACCCCACACAATAGCTCCTTCTTTAATTTTTGTAGAGTCAAGAGGAATTTTATGGTTTGTTAAGTTAATATGTTGAGTAATTGATTCAGAAGGTTGCTTAACACTATCACTGGGTTGAGAAACAAATAAACCTGCTACCAACATTGCACTAAGTAAACCCACCATATATTTGAACACTAAAAACACTTTAATAAGATTTATATACTAAATAAAATAAATAATTTACATGAATAAAGACTGGTTATTTATCATTGCTATCTTTGCAATCCTAGCAATAGTGTTTGCAATAACTCAGGGAGGAATAACTGGCAAAACAACAAAAAAACTCAAAATGACAAAAGTAAAACTCGAAACAAATCAAGGAGACATAGTAATACAATTATATGATGACATGCCAATTACAACAGGAAATTTTGAAAATCTTGTTGAAAAAGGAACATATGATGGGGTAATTTTTCATAGAATAATCAAGGGATTTATGATACAAGGAGGAGACCCAACAGGGACAGGATTTGGAGACCCATTAATACCAAATATTCAAGATGAATTTACTCATGCAGGAGGAAATAAAAATAATCAAGGAACGATTTCAATGGCAAATGCAGGACCAAATACAGGTTCAAGTCAATTTTTTATAAATCTTGTAAATAATAATTTCTTAGATACAAAACATCCTGCTTTTGGAGAAGTCATAGAAGGAATAGATGTTGTTGATAAAATTGCTAACGTTGAAACAGGAGCGAATGACAGGCCTGTTCAAGAAGTGAAAATAATTAAGGCAACAATATTATAAAATATATTTTAGATTATAATCTTTTTTTTAAACCAAGTTAAATTTCATATTTTATGAAAAGAGATTTAATTTATCCTGCAGGAAGTTTTTTTGGATGGAGAGATGAATTTATAGACAAATTAGCAGATTTTGATTTTTTAGATCCAAGACAACACCGTCAACATGCAATTGCAAAACTTGTAGAAGATGACATGAATGCTGCACAAAAATGCCCTATTCTCCTAGCTTATTTTCCAAAAGGCAAAAGCAGAGGCACAATGACTTATGCAGAAATAGGCGCTTCGAGAGCAAAGGGAAACTGCATCATCACAATAGATGAAAATATTCCAGGTCCTCTTTTTGAAAAGGTAGCTTCCCACACCTTTAATAATAAAGAACAAGCATTTGAATTATTAAGAAAAGGGGAATATCAATCAAAATTTTTACCAATAAAACCCCAGCCAGAAGAAATATGTAAAAACGTATTATTCGTGGGGGACACAGAACAAATACAAGATGTGATAAATGAAACAAGAAAAACAAAAACTTGTCATGTAGGATATGATGCCACACAACTGGATAATTTTTCTAAAGGTGTTGATGTTACTGTTGTAAATCTTGAAAAGCAAAAAAGAAACAGGGAAGCAATATTCTATATGGGGCTATCTTATGCTTTGGATATCCCTGTAATTCTTTCAACGAAAAATCCAATTGTTTATCCTCCCTTAGCAGGACTCGCAAGAAGAATTTTCACCACAAGAAGGAAAAATGAAATTCTTAAAGACTATCTTTCTGAACTATATCTTCAAAATATTGCTTCAGAAGCAAAAATAATGTATAATTTATTTGATAGCTACAAAAGTTAAATTTATAAAAGACAATAAGTTAAAATAATCACAATGGAAAAGGACATTGGAAAACTAAAGAAAAACGATACAGCTGACATCATTTTAAGAGTAGATGATTTTGGTGGGAGAAGAGGATTAACTATCAGAGAATTTGTAACAAGTGAGAGATACACTGGTTTTACAAAAGCAGGAGTAAGAATCTTAGCAGCTGATTTCCCCAAATTCAAAGAGATGATTAATTCAGTCTCTGAAGAGGAAATGAGCCAAGAACCAGAAGCTCCAAGCGAAACACCCCAAGTTCCAAAAGAACAAGAAACTCTTGAAACAAAGCCAGAAGAAACAAAAGAAAATTTACCAGATTATTAATTCTAATAAAACTTAATAAAAATGTAATTAGAGTTAGCTATAGTGTATAACAAGGTGACATATGTCACTAGTGAAGTTATGTGTAAAACCGAAAATTAGTTCGCATGTAAAATCATGCGAATTATATGAAAAAAGAGGAAATTAGAAAAGAAT
>JAFCFX010000001.1 GCA_017608405.1 Candidatus Pacearchaeota archaeon
TATTGAAAATTTTATTTTTTAATCATTTACATCCTATTCTTTCTGTCAGGGGAATTATTTTGGGGTATGCTCTTGAACAGACTTTTTTAATTCCCGATTTTTTTAAATCTTCTTCAATTGGTTTCCAAAGTTCATTTAATTTTAATCCATTTTTTTTAGATGTACTTGTTATTCTTTTGATATTAAAATTATGTTTGTCTGTAATAAATCCTCTTAGAGAAGCAATTTCTTCATTTTGGCCATCTAAAAATACATACTTTATTTCTTTATAATCCCCTTCTACTTCTTGTTTTTGTAATTGCTTACCTCCTTCTTTTGAGATTAATTTTGGATTTGAATATGTGGCTTTTCCAAACCTATAAAATCCTTTTCCCATATTAAATATTGGAATCCTAAGAACTTTGCTCATTTTATAGCCCCAAATCCTTAATAAATTTATTTTTATCAAATACAATTATTTGATCATATTCTTGGCCTGTTCCAAGAAACAATATTGGTTTTTTTATGACATAGCCTACTGATAATGCTGTGCCCCCCTTTTCATCAATATCTGCTTTTGTAAGGACCACCCCATCTATTTTAAGTGTCCAATCAAAGCTTCTTGCCTGCTCTATTACATCATTTCCAGTAATACTTTCTCCTACAAACAGTTTTGTGTCTGGATTACAGACTTTGGATATTTTCTCTATTTCTTTAAGCAGGTTTTTTGAAGTGTGCATTCTTCCTGCTGTGTCAATTAAAACACATTTTATGAAATTTTTTTTAGCATATTTTATTGCATCAAATCCCACTGCAGCAGGATCAGAACCATATTCATGAGAAATGACTTTTATTCCTATTTTGTCTCCATGTTTTTTTATTTGCTCTATTGAAGCAGCCCTAAACGTGTCTGCTGCTGCTAAAACACAAGAAAGATTGTTTTTCTTTAGGTGGTCTGCAATTTTTGCAATTGTTGTTGTTTTTCCAGTACCATTTATTCCACAGAATAAAATTACATAGGGACCCTTTAATTTATTTTTTTCTTTGATTTTTTCAATTAAATCAAATGGTTTAATTAAAATTTCTTTTATTATTTCTTTAAGTGCGTCTTTTATTTCACTTTCAATTTCTTTTTTCAATAATTCTTGTCCAACTATTTTTTCTTTTAATTTTTCAATTATTTTTTCTGCAACTTCTAAAGCAACATTGTTTTCTAGTAAAAGCATTTCAAGTTCTTCTGAATAGATTTCAAATTCTTTTTCTGTTATTTTTGCTTTGGAAATTTTTGAAGTTATTTTTTTTAAAAATCCTTTTTTTCCAGGTTCTACAGGCTCAGACTCTTCAACATCTGGTATTTTTTCTAATTCTTTAGCTCTTTCTTCTATTCTATCTAAATCAGGTTCAAATTTATGAGTTCCTGGTTCAAATTGCATAGGCGGAGTTATTTCTTTTAAGGGGGGTTCTACTGGCTCTTGAATTTCTTCTTTTGCTTTCTCTTTAGTTTCTGAAATGGCTTTTTCTTCTGGAGCTTCGACTTCTTGTTCTTTTTCCTCTGAGACTTTTTTTGCCCAGTTCTTAAGTTTTTCTTTTAATTTTCCAAACATGATTGTGCAAAGGAGGAGAGATTTATAATATTAACTGATAACTTCAAACAATTTTGAAGTCTTCGCGCGGTTTATAAATGATTTTTGGGGTTTTTTAATATAGAAATTTAAATAAATAATGTAGGAGGTAAAATAAAGCTTAAAATATGAAAATGAAAAAACAAGTAACAATGAAAACATATGCAATTTTAGCTGTGCTTTTAGTACTTATGGTTGGAAGTGTTGTGGCAACTGCACCCATGATTAGAGAATCAAGAGAAGCAGGATCAAAGACCTTGAATGGGGGGGAAATAGCTATTGGTCTGGGGTTTCCAACTCCAATAGATGCAGAACCTGAACCAACTTCAAAGTATCTTTTCAAAGGAGAAGGTTATTTATTGAGTTCTGAAAACAATAAATTTCATTTAGTTGATTTAAAGATCATAAAAAAAGGATCTGGTTTATCTGGAACTTTTGAATTAATGGGAATTGATATGGAAATTGATGGATTTATCTATGGAGGAATGGGAAGCCCAGGTTATTCTGCATCCATGATTAAGTTTGATATAAAGTACAAAGGTTATGTTGTTGGGAGTTTTGATGGAATTGTTAAAAAAGCAGGATCTTTAAGAATAATTGATGGAACTTTCCAGGGAAACACAGGCGGAGAGTGGAAATTAATTGGATTTAATTAAAAAAAGAATTTATTATTTTTATTTTTTCTTTTTATTTTTCAGAAGACACAAATTTTTATAAATAACCTTATTATCTTATTCTTATGAAAGGCATACTTGTAATTCTCGATGGAATAGGAGATTTACCTAATAAACAGCTTGGTAATAAGACCCCTTTAGAGGCTGCAAACATGCCTAATTTAGATTTTTTAGCTGCTAGGTCAGAGATGGGGTATATGTATCCTGTTAAACCGAATTTTGTTCCTGAATCAGATGAAGCGATTGTTTCTATCTTTGGTAATGAATTAATTTCGAGTACAAGAGGCCAATTAGAAGCAAGGGGAGCAGATATGAAATTAACAAGAGGAGATTTAGCTTTGAGAGTTAATTTTGCAACAATTGATTCTCTTGAAAAAGGAAATATTATTGATAGGAGGGCAGGTAGAACACTTACAACAGAAGAAGCAGAATCTTTAGGTAAGGCATTGAACAATAAAATAAAGATGTCTTGTAAGTTTGTTTTTGAACCTACTCTTCAACATAGGGGGGTTTTAGTTTTTAGGGGAGGTTTTTCAGATAGTATAACCGGAAATGATGCAACTTATGTTCAAGGAAAATCAATTGAACTAAGCAAGAAAGGTTTTTGCAAGCCTACAGATGATGATGAAAATGCCCAGTATAGTGCAAATACAGTAAATGAATTTATTAATCAAGCATATGAGATTCTTAATAATCATCCGATTAACCAAGAAAGAAGAAAAAAAGGTTTGTTGCCTGCAAATTATCTTTTAGTTAGGGGTGCAGGAGTAGAAGAACCAAAATTAAAAATCTACAAAAAATGGATTTCTCCTAGTTATATGCCTTTGGAAATTGGATTTTCAAAATTGAGTGGAATGGAGGTTGTTACTTTTGAATATCCCAGATTAAAGAAATTAGATGCATATGGAAACTTATGGGAGGGATTAAAAAAAGCTTGTAATTTTAATGTCAAGACCATTAAGAAAAACCACAAGAAATTTGATTATGTTTACATCCATATAAAAGAAACTGATTTGCCTGGCCACGATAATAAACCAGTAGAGAAAAAAGAAATGTTAGAGCAAATTGATAAGATTTTATTTAAGTTCTTAAAAAAATTTGCACTTCCAAAAAAAATTAAGGTTGTTGTTACTGCAGATCATTCGACTCCTTGCAAATTAAAAGATCATTCTGCTGATCCTGTACCTGTATTATTTTATAATGATTCTATACCCAAGGCAAAGAAATTCTGTGAAAAACAAGCAAGAAAAGGTGTTTTAGGTAGTATGGTTGGCAAAGATTTGCTCAAAATTGTGGGGTTTGTTAAATAGATAGTTTTAACCATAACAATCATTAAAAATATGAATTTGCTTCTTGGAATATGATAACTTATAATGATATTTATGAAGCTTCTAGGAAAGAGCGATATTCTGAACAATTGCAAAAATTGCCTAAGAAATTTATTGAAGATGTTGCAGATTATTTAAGAGAGAAAAAAGGATTTGCATCAAAAGAAGATGATGTTTTTTCAGAAGTTATTATTAAGACAAAGAAACAACTTGAGAATGCTATAACTCTTTTCAAGGAACTCTTATTAAGGAGAAGAAAGAAGCTATTGAATTTGATTTTAATTGCTGCTGAAACAGGTATTTCTAAGCAAGATTTTGAAAATATGTTAGATTTTGAAAAGAGCCTTTTTGAAGATATAATGAAGTGTATTGATGTTTCTGATAAACGAGTTAATCAAATTTTAAATGGGGGAAAAGAAGAAAAACAGAAAAATGATTTGGTTTCATTTAAAGAAGATGTTGAAGAATTTGTAGATGTTGAAGGAGAAAAAATGGGGCCGTTTGAAAAAGGACAAATGGCTAATATTCCAAAGGAAATTGCTAAAATTCTTGTTGAAGGAGAAAAAGTAGAGATTATTGAGCAATAGTTTTCTAAATCTTTAAAAACTCTTGTTTTTGAGGTATTTTATGAATAATTTACATAATAAAGGATTGGGAAGTCAAGAATATAAGCTAGGAGGTTTATTAGAAAGAATTATGTTCAAAGGAATTAGTTCTGAAAACAAAATTATTAGGGGGTCTTGTGTTCCTTTGGCTTTTTATTATGCTGGGCCTCTTTTTGGGAAAGGGAGAGAGATTTTTGCTGAACAAATTTATAAAAAAGAACAAGAGTTTTTTGATAAAGGAAAAAATATAAGAATTTCTAAAGATGCTAGATTAACTAAAGATCATGCTTTATGGGTGGGGATTGTTGGGATGAGTGTGGAAGGGGGTCTTCTTTATTTTGGAGGACAAGAAGTTAAACAAGCACTTATTCCAGAAACTCTTTCTACTTTGTTTGATATTTCATATAATGCTGCAGTTGCTCTTTATTGTGGGGGTCTTGGGGTTCTGCAAAATTATGGAAGAATTGCATATGCAGAGAAAAAAAATAAAGGAACAGGATTAGTAGGTATTCTTCCTTTGGTTTTTAATGCAGATTACCATATTCCTAGGGCATATAGGATAGCAAAAATATATAGTAAAAAAGCCTGGAGAAAGATAAAAAACAACAGGAACAAGAAGAGATAAATTTATTAATCATAAGTAGTTTTATTTTTCATGAATATTAGTCAAATAATTGTTGGAACTTTGATGGTCTTAGGAGGATTCGCCTTAGTTATTGTTTCTATTGTTAGCGGGATTATTGCACCTCTTTTTTGGGGAATTCCACTCTTGATTATTGGTTTAATTATTTTCTTTAATAAAAAAGAAGACTCTATTGAGCAGATAAAAAAACTACAAGGGAGGAAATAATATGGCTGAATTAATTGTTACAACAGGCAATGAGGTTCCTGGAAAGAAAGTAGCTAAGGTTATTGGGGTTGTAAAAGGAAATACAGTTAGGGCAAGAAACATTGGGAGAGATATTGGTGCTGGTTTTAAGAGTATTGTAGGAGGAGAAGTTAAAACTTATACTGATATGACTACAACTGCAAGAGATGAAGCATTCAACAGGATGGCAAATCAAGCAATTGATGCTGGTGCAGATGCTGTAATTGGAATGAGATTTATGACATCTATGATAATGCAAGGTGCTTCAGAAATGTTGGCCTATGGTACAGCTGTTAAGTTAGCATAGTCTTGCATTGACTACTTTGCCAACGCGGTTGCTCAAGTATGCAAGGTGCTTCAGAAATGTTGGCCTATGGAACTACGGTTAAATTACAATAAACTAAATGGGAGGGAAGAAAGATGGAAGGAGAAAATAGTTCTTGTATTTTTCCTAAATGTCTTAAGTGTGAAAAAGGGTATTTGTTGCCATTTTCATATAAGGAAGATGTTTTTGAAAAATGGAAATGTTCTGAATGTGGACACACAATTATGAAGAGGTAGTTGTCTAGTTTTTACCCTAATCTTTTTATACTGTTCTTTCTGTCTTAATTAATGAAAGTAATTGATCAATTAATTCAACAACCGGTTTATATTGGTGTTAATGAAATGGGCTTAAGTTATCCAACTGGTTTAGAACAAGTAAAGAATACAATTTCAAAAATTACCTTAATATATGATATAATAAATGGTGTAGCTTTAGATGTACATTCTAAGAAAGAAGTGGTTTCTGAGGATTTTAGGTTTTCAAAAAAAATTTCTAATCCAGAGAATTTTTACAAATTTTTAGAAGAAACTGCCTGGAAATATTATAATTGGAATCATGTGGGGATTGTTTCTAGACCTATAGAATTAAAATTAGATAAAAATTCAGTTAAAGTAACTATAGATGATATTCAAAAAACTACCTCTAAAAAACATGGTAACTATAGCATAATATTTTTTGATGCTAGGTTTGAGATTGATGGGAAAGCAGAATATGGTGGTGATACCCAGATGGATCCACAAAAATGTGGTAAACTTGAGGAGTGGGCAAAGAAAAAATTACCTAAGACACACAGTATCCATAACCGAAGTTATTAAGATTTTTTTAAAACAAAAGCTTTGCGGACTGAAACAAAAATTTCGTTACACATGTCTGTACAGAGTCAAAAGCCTGCGGAGAGATTCGAACTCCCGGCCCCCTGCTTCCTTGTTAATTTAGTTTTGATTATTGATTTTGATACAAGGCAGATGCTCTAGCCACTGAGCTACGCAGGCTTAAAGATTTAAGCTAAAAAATGCTTTTAAATTTTCTTATTTTTTGCAGTGATTGTATACGGATAAAAACTTATAAACCTATGCATTCTTATTGTATTATGAATTGGGACTATTTGGCAGGATTTTTAGATGGAGAAGGTTCGATAATTATCAAACCCCCGAGAGTAAGATTATATATTTCGAATACAAATAAAAAGGTTTTGGAAGATATTAGAAAGTTTGTAAATTGCGGAAAAGTTTATGATATTAGTATGAAAAATAAAAGTGAAAAATGGAGTAAACAATATGGGTGGACTATTTGTTTTCATAAAGAGGTTTTGAAGATTTTAAAAAATTTGAGAGAGAAGTTAATAATAAAGAAAGAACTTTGTGAAAGGGCTATTTCTTACATAGAAAATAAAAGGTGGCAGGGGCATTATCTTTCAAAAGAAGAATTGGTTAAATATAAGCAATTAAAATCTAGTAGGAAGTTAGCTAAAGAATTGGGGGTAAGTCAGTTTTCGGTTTTGAAATATTTAAAAAAATATGAATTATATCCTTAAGAATTTATTGAGAAGTAAATAGTTTAAAAGGGTTTTTATTGACTATCTGTCAAGAAATTGACTATGTTTTTTGGAGTTTCGTTTTGTTTTATTAGCTCATAAAAGGTATCTAGTTGATTGATTTCCACCTTATATTTTTCTTCTTTTTTGAATTTTTCTTTCAATTTATTGTATAGCAATCTATCCAAATGTGCAATTTTTATTTTTGCTTCTTTTCCATCTTCTTCAGAAGTCATTGTAATCATGTTTGGATGGCTATATGCATAAGTTTCTAATTTTCCTTGTTTGTTGATTTCAGGAGGATTTGGAGTATAATATATTTCAATTATTCCTTCTTTAGCAGCATTTACTAAGTCAGCATGTATATATTTGTGCAAAGCCCATTCAATTTTTTTATAAATTTCACCAGACCCTCCTCTGTTTCCCTCCTTGATGTTTTGTTTTATTCCTCTGATTATTTCATTATCTACATCTATTTGTTCTTGACTTAAAGGGGGATAGTTGTTGTCTGACATTTTATTGCTTTTTGGTTTCTTTTTCTTCAGCTTTTTTTTCAAGAGTTTTTTCGACTTTAAGAACTCGAATTTCACAAAGTGAAAGAGGATAGATTTTTTTGAGTTTTATGCTTAATTCTTTTTGAAGTTTGTTTTTTAAAATATCTTCGAAAACTGTATTTGTGTCTTTTGTTTTGATATATTCTGCTAATTCTTCTCTTGCTTTTTCTCTAAGAGCTTTTCTTACTGCTCTAGAAACTTTTCTTCTTGTTATAAGGAAGGGTTTTATTCTTAATTGTGAATCTTTTGATTTTGTTGAAAAAGAATCTTCAACATAATTTGTTCCTTTTCTTATCATTCTTCTCAAATAATATGCCATTAATTTTAATTCTCTTGGAATGCTTGTCGCTTTGTCGTCTTTAACTTTTACTATTAATTGAATTAGCATCCCTTTACCTCTTAAAGATCTTGTTAAGTCATATTTGATTAATTTTGATTCTAGTTCTTTGATTTCATATGCTTGTAGTTGTGTTTGTCTTCTGATTAGTGGCATTTCCACATCAAAAAATCTTTTTTTTCTTTTTGCCAACGCCATTTTTATTCTTGTAAGACTTTGCTTGCTCGTTTATTTCTTCTTGAACTCCTGTATTTTGATTTTTTACATTCATTGCAAGTATACATTATGTTTGTCTTTTTTGTTGTTTTAGTTTTTCTTTTAAATTTAGATACAGCAGGTTTAGATCCCCATTTCCCTTTGTTTCCTATTCCTGTTCCAAGTCCACGCTTTTTAGCTCTTGAAATACTCCCTCTTGTCAAGGTTCCTCTTTTTCCTCCTGTTGATACTACTTTGATTTTTTGTTGTGTTTTTTTCTTACAATATGGACAATAACGCTTTGTTGTTTTAGGTATTTTCATGGTAGAAACAGATTTTTTTGGTTTTTAAAGCTTTTTAGGTGCATGGTCCTGCCAAGAATCGGGCTCTGAATAAATTCAGGCCTAGCACTCAAATAAATTTAAGCACTAAACTAAAGTTCGATTTTTATATGGTCCTGCCAAGAATCGAACTTGGGTTTCATCGAATCTGAAGTTATACTCTAAAGTTTATGATACTCATAACCTAGTCAGCGATGTGTCTTAGCCATTGGACTACAGGACCTTTAAAACAATTCTTAGACATCTCCCGAAATATTTAAATATAATGTTTTGTATGGTTTGTTATGAGAAGAGGAAATACACTTTGGTTCATAATCTACCTTGTTTTTGGAGTATATTTTATTAATTCTGCTTTGAATTTTTTCCCTATGTCAGAATCTTTTTTGATAGTAGATAAGTGGATAAGTTTGATTGGGGGGGTTTTAATTCTTGTTGGGGCATTTAATCTTTTAAGGTTAGGCAGAAGATATAGATATTAGATCTTTATAAAAAACTTTATATATCCTTGTTATTTCTATATATTCATAAGATTTAACATATGGTTAGTAAGAGGTTATATCATATTATAACTAATAATAACCAACATAAGAGGGGTCATATGGAATCTCATAATAATAAAAAGAGAATATTGGATTTTTTAAAACAACAGAGAATAATTACTTCTTCAGAACTTGCTGAAAATTTAAAGGTTTCTTGGAATACTGCAGATAAATATCTTTTAGAATTGACTTTAGATGGAAAGATTGAAAGAATTAAAAAAACCGGGGTAAACTTATGGTTATTAAAATAAATAAACAAGGACAGGTGACAGTCTTTATTATAATTGCAATTGTAATTGTTGCTGCAATTATTTTATTTTTCACACTTAGTAAACCAATAACTACTGATAAAATTCCTGCAAGCATTGATCCTGTTTATACTACACTTTTGTCTTGTTTAGAAGAAGATACTTTGGTTGGAGTAAGTATCTTGCAAACTCAAGCAGGATATATTGATGTGCCTGAGTTTGAACCAGGTTCTTCATATATGCCTTTTTCATCTCAACTAGATTTTCTAGGAAATCCTGTGCCTTATTGGTATTATGTTTCAGGAAATAATATTCAGAAAGAACAAATTCCCTCTAAAGCAAATATGGAGCAGGAACTTGCTGATTTTGTCGAATCAGAAATAAATACCTGTATTTTTGATAAATATTATGAAGATGGTTTTGAAATAAGATTTGGAGAACCAGAAGCAAATGTAAAGATTAAGGATACTGAAATTGAGGTTGGATTGGATATGGATTTTAATGTCAATTTTGCAGAAGATAGTGCACGCGTTTCACAACACAATGTTGTAGTTGATTCAAGATTAGGTAAGCTTTATGATTCTGCTGTTGAAGTTTATGAAAAAGAACAGGAAGAATTATTTTTAGAAGAATATGCTGTTGATACTTTGACACTCTATGCTCCTGTTGATGGTGTTGAGTTGAGTTGTTCTCCTGTGACCTGGGCAACAGAAGAAGTTTTTGATGAATTAGAAATAGCTATTGAGGCCAATACCCTTGCTTTAAAATCAAAAGGAAGTAATAAAGATTATTTTGTAGTTGATTTGGGGGTAGATGAAGATGTGAGGTTTATTAATTCAAGAAATTGGCCAAGAGGTTTTGAAGTTTCTCCTAGTGAAGGAAATATTTTGATTTCTTCTCCTGTGGGTAATCAAGCAGGATTGGGAATAATGGGCTTTTGTTATGTGCCATATCATTTTGTTTATAATGTGAGGTACCCTGTTCTAATTCAGATACAAGAGGGAGACGAGATTTTTCAATTTCCTGTTGCAATTGTTTTACAGGGTAATCAGCCAAGACAAGCTTTAGATGCGAGTGCTGTTGCTCTCGGAATCCCTGATTTATGTGAATATAAGAACAATATTATGGAAATAGAAGTTTATGATACTAATGTCCGTCCTATTGATGCCCAAATTAGTTTTGAGTGTTCTGGAACAAAGTGTGATATTGGTGAAACAACTTCTGGTTCTTTATCTGGAGAATTTCCACAGTGTGTTAATGGACAAGTTTTAGCAAGAGCAGAAGGATATGAAGATGGTAGAAAAGTGGTTTCTGAGATAAATGGGGGAAGTGTAAGCTTGTTTTTAGAAAGGCTATATGATGTGGAGATTGAGTTAGAATTAGATGGAAGCGCTTATGGAAAAGACGCAATAATTAGTTTTATTTCTGAAGGCAAAGCAAGAACAATTGTTTATCCAGAGCAAACACAGGTTGAGTTGAGTGAAGGAGATTATGAAGTGCAGGTTCATATTTATGATAGTTCTTCACTGAGAATTGATAAATCTGTTTCAAAGCAATGTGTTGAAGTTCCTAGGTCAGGACTTGGAGGCTTATTTGGATTAACAAAAGAAGAATGTTTTGAAGTAGAAATACCTGCCCAAGTTATTTCAAATGCATTAGCTGGAGGAGGAAAACAAGGTTATTACTTTGTGCAGTCTGAATTAAATTCAAGAGCAATTGTAATTAATGCAGAAAGTTTGCCAGCTCCAAATTCTCTTGAACAATTGCAAGATAATTATTTATTATTTGAAGATAAATCTTTGGAGATTTCTTTTAAATGAAAATGAAAAAACAACTTATATTTGCAATGGTTTTGATAGTGGGGATTTTATTATTATCTTTTGTTTCTGCTTCAGCTTCACGTTCTATTTCTCAATATATTTCTCCTGGCTTGTCTTCTGGTTTTTTTGGCCAAGCTTATGCTCCTATTGACAGGTCAATGTGTGAAGCAGGACAAGATTTTATTGTTCAAATTGCTCCGGGGGGGTGTACTCCTCCTGTGATTAGACAAGATTTATTAGAAGAACGAGATGTACCTATTACTTGTCAATTAGCTGCAACAAAAATTAATCCTTTGATAGATGTTGAAGCAATTGATTATATTAGTTTTGGAACAAAATTTCCAAGAGGAGTTAAAGCAATGAATTTTTACCCTGCACAAGCTGCTTTAGGGGAAATGAGAACTAGGTTAAATTCTCCTATTTTAAATAATATTGGTTATGTTGTGATAGTTTTAGAAAGACAACAAAATGCTTCTAAATTGCCTAATTGCGGACTTGATCCTATTACAAAAACAGAAGTATGCTGGGTTGAAGGCAATTTAACAGCAAATATTAGATATGATATTAAAAATGCTTTTGGTATTGGTCCAGTAAATTTCTATCTTCCTGAAATGAGTGATTCAGATTGGGAAGATCAGCATACGCAGTATAGTTTTTGGAATGGTAAAGGTTATTTAAGGGCAGAAGCAATTCAAGAGGATAGGGCTACAATTTCTCTTTATGATGGAGTTAGGGAAATTGATAGTGTTAGATTAGAAGAAGGACACACTTCTGAAAAAATCTATTTACCTGGATTTGATTGTTTGACTGCTTTAGAATTAGAATTAAAAGGTTTAGAAAATCCTGGAACAAGAGCTAGATTAGATATTAATGGCGAAGTTGTTGAGGTGGGAGATGGAGAGAGATTTTTAGAAAATAGGTGTAAGGTCACAGATCTTGAAGTCTTAGGACTTGTACAGACTGTTGAAGGCTATTGTGAAAGAGATAATGGCAAAAAAGAAGATTTTGTTTTTCCGATTAGTCCTAAAATTAAATTAAAAATTGGAAGTGGAGAGCCAAAAGAATACAGTGTTGGAGATTGGTTATATTCTTCAGGAGAGACTGCGGTTTATCTTGGTTATGCTGGGACTAGGGGCGACACAAGCAGAGAAGAAGATTTATATGTTTATCTTTTTTCAATACCAGAACATGAGAAAGAGGGTTTGGGTCATGATAAGTTAAAAGTTATTTCTGATGTTGTTTATAATATTGAATATAAAGATGTTACTGGTAATGCACTTACAAATTTTGTAGCTAATATGGGTAAATTTTATATGGGAGTTACTCAACAATTTATGGCATATGTTACTAAAGGAGATAATTATGCTAGGATTGGTTATGGGCAAGATGAAAAGATTGGTGGGCAAGATGTGTTGGTTGTTGGTTTGGCTGGAGCAGAAGATAGAAGCTTTAATGAGCAGAATCTAGATTTTAGAGAATACTATACTAAAGCAATGCAAGATTATGATACTGTAATAAATAGTTTTGGAACAGAAGAATATTCTGAAGAAGAAATCGGTTTTGCAGAAAAAGCTTTGTTTGAGAAAATAGCATTTGCAAGTTCTACTCAGCAAAAAAGAGTAATGTTAGATTTTTGTGATGAATTTAATGAGCTATATCCTGATTCTAGATATGCAGAAAAAATAAAATCATATTGTGATAATGCTTTAAAGCTCGCAAGTCCTGAAGAACCAAGTGAAGATTTTTTAATTAATGGGAGAATGAAAACAATTTCTTTTGAAGGGATTTATGAACCTGATGAAGAAGAATATAGTGCAGATATTAGAATTCAAGGTCCTAATGGGCAATCCCGGGTTTTTACATTTAGGCATAATGAACAAATTTATCTTGATTTATTTAGAGATAATGGAACACAGCATACAGGAGAGTTTATTCAGTTAATTGATTTAGATCTTGATTCAGCAGAGGTGCAGACGTCTTTTGTTTCTAATAAAAATACTGCTGGAAAGATTAGTGATTTTTTCTTTGCATCTAGTAAAAAAACATTAGAAAAAGGAGTTGTTCAGAGTATTGGGAGTGATTATGTTTTGACTCTGGAAAAAGTTAGGTTGAAAAAACAAGCATTTGTAAGGGTAAGGCCTGCAATTGATGATGCAGGCACAGAAGCTGATTTTAGATTTAAAATTGGAATAGAGACTCGACTAATAAAATTATCTCCTGAAAAGACTAAAGAAAAAATAGAAAAAATAGAAAAAAGACTTGAAAAATGGGAGAAAATTTCTAGTACTCTTAACAAAGTTGTGAAGACTCTTAATACTGCTTGTTATGCAACTCAATTAGCTTTGACTTTAAAGAATCTTGTTACAGAAGGGATATTAAAGAGTGGAAAATCAATTGCAAGGCAAGAAGTTATGAGGTTAGAAGAGGGGTGGAATGATGAGTGTGGAAATTTAACAGGACCAGATAAACAATATAAAACAAACAGTGCCTGTTTACTCGGCGAGGCAAAAAAGATTAATGGTGATGTTGATGAACGTTTTGATGCTATGAAGAGTACTGAAGAGTATTTTAAGACAATGCAAGATGACCCTGAAATAAAAATAAAAGATTCTCTTTTTGGAGATACTGTTTATGATTCTGAAAAGCTTAAGAAAAAATTATTAGATAATAAATATGAAGAACAATTAACAGATGAAATTAATTTTGATTCTGTTGAGATTAAGGGGGAGCAAATTCTTGTTTCAGATATTTTGAAAGGATTAAATTCTAGTTCAACTTCAATAGAGCAAATGAGGGACATGAGGATGAATGCTGATCTTTTAGATTCAGATAGTGATGTTTTAAGAAGAATGAGTAAGGCACAATTAGAAAAAGATCTTGTAGAGATTTATCAAAATACTAATAAAGAAATAGAATATAAGAGTGTGCTTAATGATTTGCGTGGGAAAGAGGGGCTTAGTAATATTGATATTGCAGTGGCGAGAAGTGGAGATGTTGAAGAAATAATTTATGAGGGAGGAATTAAAGGTACAGGAGGTTTTGGAGATATGCCTGATGGTTCTCAAATAATGGGTCTTCAATTTGGAGGAACATGGTATATTGTAGAGTTACAGACTATTAAAGTAAATGAATATTCTGTACTTAATGTTTACAGTTCTCAGACTGGGAAGAAAGAGGGAGATTCAGAGGATTTAGCTAAAGAGATGAATAAAAAATTTGCTTTTAGATCTTATGATTCATCTGCATATGAAAATCCTTATCTATCTTCTTCAGGAAAAACTTATCCTGTTGTAAGATATTTTGAAACAGAACCATATAAAGGATATCCTGCAATTGTTCCTTTTGATTTGAAAAAAGGATGGTATGCTCGTCTTACACAGACTATGCCTGTTTTTGGTAATCTTGCTCCTGTTGATGCATCTGGGAGGCCTACTAGTTTTTCTGTGTGTAATGTTTGGGAAGATGGGAAAGAAAATAATGGGAGGCCTGATGATAAATGTACTTTGATTAATACAAATACAGGACAACCCTATGATCAAGTTTCTGGGCTTTCAAAAACCGAAGCAGAGAAATTGGTTCATGATGCTAGTGAAGCGATTAAACAAGCTAGGAGCCAATACCCTGCAAAAGGTAGAATTGAAATTAATATTGGAGGAAGAGATAAATTTTATGTAAAAGTGGGTGAGCCTGCTGTTGATGTTCCTGATTTGCAGTGTGAGGAGGTTATGTCTCCAAAAGAGTGTAATGTATTGTTTAATGTTTGTGATCCTGTTATTTGTCCTTCCAGTAGATGTAATCTTGGAGGCAACTACCATGTTCAAGATGTTATTCAATCTGGAATAGTGGGTAGTGTTGCTTTATGTTTTCCTAATTGGGTTGTGCTTGGAGGAGATGTTTATGTGCCTGTTTGTTTATCTGGAATTAATGCTGGAGTCAAAGCATGGATTACTGTTGAAAAATCACATAGAGATTGTTTGCAAGATAGTTTAGCAACAGGAGAAATGACTGGAATTTGTGATCAGGTTTATAGTATACACACATGTGAGTTTTTTTGGAAGCATGGAATTCCCTTAGCAAATTTGCTTATTCCTAAAGCTTTAGAATTAGCTACAGGACAAAAAGCTAAGGGAGGAGGAGAATATATGGGGATTTCACATGCTTGGGAAAATGCAGGAAAGTCATTTGATTATTTTACACAATATTATGCTAAAAACTCATTTAAAGCATTTAAAGAAAGATCAACAGAAGAAGTGGGAGGAGAGTTTTGTAAGGTTGCTGTTTCAGGTGTTTATCCTTTTATGGGGGGAGATGCGTTTGATGCTTTGACAGATCCTAATACACCTTATATTTCTTATGCACGATTTGAAGAGATACCCCACACAACAGCCACAGTTCCTGCAATGTCCCAGTATAAAGTGTTTTATCATATTTATGCAGGTGAAAATTCTAGAGCTTATTATAAGGTTTATTTAAAGGGGGGAGCTGAAACCTCATTTTATGAAGATTTAGGCATGGTTGTTGTTGCTGAAGGATATATTGATAAGGGAGATTATGCTACAGGTAGTCGTGATATTCTAGGGATTTCTGGGTATAAACAATTATGTACCATGGTAAATGGAGATGAAAAATGTGGGTTTAAACAGGTTTCAACAGATTTTGCAGTTAATTATGTAACAGAATTATATATGAAAGAACAAACAAGTAAAACAGATATTAAATCAGCAAAAGAATGTTATGCAGGAACTCCGAGTGCATATAGTTTAGCAAATCCTCTTAATTTGGCAGGTTTTGGAGGCCAAACAGTGGAGAATGTAAATGAAATAACAAATCCTGCAATTTATGATAGAGGGGTTATTAGGATTTGTTCTTCTGGAAATCCAGGAAAAGGAGATGACATTTTTTGGAATGATCCAAATCAATCTAGATGGAAACCAGTTGGGGTTTGTGATGAGACTATGGATTGTTGGTTAGATACAGAAAGTGTTGAAAGAGTAATAAAAGCTACAGATTTAAAAGAAGATGTTTTGAAAAATCAAAATGAAAATTATCAACAGATTTTAGAAAATAGTGGTAATTATTTGAGTGAAACTGAATTTCAAGAAAAAATTAGTGAGATTAAAAAACAAGAAGATCCAAGCAATCAATTAAGCATGATAACACAAATTTTTGACAATGTTTTTAAGAATAATGATAAAGCTTATTTATATTATTTAAGGGGTGTTGCTTATGCTGCTTTGGCTCTTCAAAAATATGTAGTGAGTGTTCCTGAAAAAATTTTAGGAAAAGATAATGCTACAACAGATTATTTAGAAGAAGTAAAAGTAATAGGAGAAAGAAATCCAAAATATCCTCTCTTTGAATTTCAAGATGGTAGAACAAAAGAGAATTTTTATTTTCAATATTCTGGAAGTGAATGGTGGTGGTCTCGTGTTAGAGACCATGAAGAATCTTGGTTTCCTGTGACTCTTGTCGAAGACCCTGGATTTACAGCTTTTTTAGATGAGAGGGGGATAAAATTACCTCCTAATCATGATCGAGAACAAATAGCAAAATTACAAGGTAAAGATTATGTTGGGGGGTTAAAAGAGTTGATTGCACGGACAATTAGAAATGATGAACCAAAAGGGGTAATAGATTATGTTAATGTAGTTGGTATTGGGGGAGGAGCAACACTAGATACAGAAACTGTGAAGATGTCTTCTACTAAAATGTTTTATCTTGAGCAAGAAGAGATGCAAACCCCAACTGGTAAATATAAAGAGGTTTTAATTGATATTGTTGATTCAAGGTGGGCCTGGTCATTTGATATGGAAAATTGGGACTGGTCTTCTCCAACAGATACAAATAAAGTAAGTTCTGATATTATCTTATTATTTGAAATTTTAGAAAGAGATAATCCTGTTTTTCTTGATGGTGCTAATCTTATATTTAGTATTGATGCTGAAACTCCTGTTATGGGGGAAGTGGAGGTTATTGGTAATGGGCAAGATATAACAGGGGATAAAATTTGGGAAAAAGCTAGTAAAATGGTTACTGATAAACATAATTCTCAAAGAGGAGAATATTTTGATAATGTTTGTGCAAGATTTGTTACAGAAGTTTTAACTGCTGCAAGGATAGGGGGTTTTGAAGCTCCTTCAGATGAAGATTTTTGCCCTTTAGATAGTGTTAATACTCTAGTAAATGAGTTAGAGAAAAGAGATGATTTTATTGAAATTCAAGATCCAACATCTTTTGAAAAAGGAGATGTTGTGGCATTTAAATGGTCTGTAGGGGGACAGCATATGACTATCTTTAATCAATATGATTCAAGTAATATAAAACACTTATATGTTTTTGGAGAAGGTGGTGAAGATGATCCTGCAATTTTACAAGATTATGTATTAGGACCAGAGGCGAGTATTCTTGGGGCTTATAGATATGTTGGATAAGGTTTCTAAAGCTTTTTATATTGTTAATTGATCATAATTTTAAGCGGAGGTGCCGGAGTGGTCAAACGGGCTGGATTTAGGCTCCAGTGGCTTAGTGCCTGCGAGGGTTCGAATCCTTTCCTCCGCATAATGTTTTTAGAATTAGTCTTTTTTCTTGTGTTCTTTTTCCTTTTGCTTAATTTTTTCTTCTAAATTAAGTCTTTCAATTAGCTCTTTGTATCTGTTTCTGATTGTGACTTCTGTGATTCCTGCAATGTCTGCAACTTCTCTTTGAGTCTTTTTTTCATCATTCATTAAAGCAGCAACATATAGGGCTGCTGCAGCAATTCCAGCAGGTCCTCTTCCTGAAGTTAATTCAACTTTTTCTGCTTGCTTTAATACTTTTAAAGCATCATTTTGAGTTCTTGGAGAGAGTTTTAATACACTTGAAAATCTTGAAATATAATCTTTTGGAGAACTTTGTTTAACTTTAATCTGTAATTTTCTAATTATGAATCTATAGGTTCTTCCAATTTCTTTTCTTTCAACATCAGAAGCTGTTGCCATTTCATCTAAGGTTCTTGGGATATTATAAGATCTACATGCAGCGTATAAACAAGCAGCAATTACAGATTCCATGCTTCTTCCTCTGACAAGTCCTCTTTGAAGAACAAAATTGTAAATTCTTGAAGCTTCATCTCTTACGACATTTGGTAGATTAAGATATGAAGAAATAACTCTTAATTCGGCCATTGCGAGTCTAAGGTTTCTTTCAATACTCGTAGATACCCTTTCTTGCCACTTTTTTAATCTTAAGAATTTCCTTGTTTGTCCTGGTTCTAGTTTGTAAATATCTGAGATTTCCCCAACATTTGTGGCAAGTCCCTTATCAAACTTTTGCATGCTTATTGGAGCTCCACCCCTTCCTTTTTTCTCATCTTTATCAAACTTACCTTGTAAATCTACCCCTGTATCTACCATTTTTTCTTCAATTACAAGGCCACAGTCATTGCAAATAACTTCTCCTAGGTGAGAATCATAGGTTAGATTAATACTACCGCATTCTGGGCATTTTTTTACAAAACTCATTTTACATTAGAACCTTTGCTAATTTCCTAGTTAATAGTAAGTTTTTTAAAGCTTTCCCTTTTTTAAAGCTTTTGGTTTTTGTGGCTATGTTAGAATGGTAAAAGTAGAAAGATATTACTTAACTAAAACTCCATTAATAAGGCCTTCTTGGCTTGGTCGATTAGTTATCTTAACTTTTCCTAGTTCTGTTTCAACAATGGTGCCTTTTGTTAAGACATTTTGTCTTGCTAAGAATCGATTTGAAGGTGTTTCAAGAACATTTTTGATTTCTAATTTTTTTTGTTTTTTGTCTTTATCTTCAATATTAACAAATTTTGCTTTGAGTAGGAATGTTTTTTTGCTTCCTCCCCTTATTTTTTTTGATTTTCTTTTTTCTTCTCCTAGCTTCACTACTTTTTTTTGTCCTGCTCTTTCATGGAACTTCTTTTTTCTTCTTTTAATATACTTCCCACCTGAAATTTTTCTTCCTTTTTTGCTTACCATTTAAAACCTCCACCGGGTTTTAGATCCCCGGACCTATATAAAAAGAATAAAAATGCTTTAAATAGGTTTCTGTTTCAGGGAGAGAAACGTTTAAAAACTAATTTTGCAGAGATTAAATATGGTTAGGCTGAAATCTTTTAGATTTCGCTAAAACCATTTGTAAATTAAAATTTAAAATGGTTAATGGAATAGAAAGACCACTAGATTTGTTGAACAACTCTAAAGGAAAAGAAGTTTTAGTACATTTGAAAGGAGACAAACAGTTTGTAGGAACTTTGTTAGCCTTTGACATACACATAAATTTGGTGTTGGACAACATTAAAGAAATGCAGAATGGTGAGATAAAGCGGAACCTTGGATTGACTTTTCTAAGAGGGGATACAATTATTTTTATTTCTCCGGCTTCAACAGCCTTAAAGAAAGAATAAGCGTTTACCTGTTAAATTTTCGCAAGGCCCAGAATTTATTTCTAGTTGGCACTTTGATAGTTTTATAAATTAATTCTTCTTATTTATTTTATGGCATCAAAGATAAAAATAACATTTTTAGGCACAGGAGATCAGATTCCAAGTGCGCAGAGGAATCATACAGCTGTGCTTTTAACATATGAAGGAGAAAATATTTTGATTGATTGCGGAGAAGGAACTCAAAGACAATTTAGAAAAGCAAGATTAAATCCTTGCAAAGTAAATAGAATTTTAATTACTCATTGGCATGGAGATCATGTTTTAGGACTTCCTGGTTTTTTTGCTACTTTAGCTCATAGTGGTTATAAAAAAACTCTTTATATTTATGGCCCAAGAGGAACAAAAAGATTTGTGTTTGAACTTTTCAAGGTTTTTAATTTTAAAAGAGAATATGAAATTAAAATTAAAGAAGTAGCTGGGAAATTTTTTGAAACAAAAGACTTTTATTTAGAAGCTGAAAAAATGAAGCATGGAATTCCTTGCAATGCTTATAAATTTGTAAAAAAGGGGTTAATAAGAATTGATAAGGTAAAAATGAAAAAAGCAAAGCTGCTACAAGGACCTCATCTTCAGAAATTAAAACAAGGTAAAGATATTAAGTACAAAGGTAAAAAATACAAGGCTAAAAATTTAACTTTTGTTGATGGAGATAAAAAAATAAGTTTTGTTTTTGATACCTTAGATAACAAAAATATTCAAAAATTTGCAACAGATTCTGATGTGTTTGTTTGCGAGGCTCCTTTTAGTAATGAAATTAAAAAACAAGCTACAGAGCATTTACATATGACTGCAAAACAAGTAGCAGAAAATGCAAAAAAAGCTAAAGTAAAAAAATTAATTTTAACTCACCTGAGTCAGAGGTATGAAAAAAATCCCAAAGTAATTTTAAATGAAGCTAAAAAAGTATTTAAGAAGACTTTTATTGCTAATGATTTAGATGTTTTTGAGATATAGAAACTTTTATTAATCTGTTTTTGTTTAAGGTTTTATGGAAGAAAAATTAGAAAAAAGAATACATTTGACTGCAAAAAAACATTTATTTTCTTTAAATACTAGATTGAAATTCAAGAGAAAAATATGTGCTGTTTTTGGACATAGAAAGGAATCAGTTAGAAAAGCAGTTGGTTTAATAGGGCATACTCAATGTTATTGTAGTTATTGTTTTAGAGGGTATAAGAGGTCCCCTAAAAGCGGAGATCTTGAAAAAGATATAAATTATATTTCTCCAGAGGTCTGGAGTATGCAATTTAATTGGTAATAGAAACATTTTAAATATAACTTTTTCTTGTTTTGATTAGGGTCTGTAGTTCAGCCTGGATAAGCTGGAATGTAAAATTCTGCTAAATCCATCTGACGCCCCTGTAGCTCAGCCTGGATAGAGCGACTGCCTTCTATCTATTGAGGTGAAGAAAGCAGTAGGTCGCAGGTTCGAATCCTGTCGGGGGCATGAAATCTCTAATGAGATTCCACGCCACTAGAACGCCCATGCGTGGTCATCCTAGGGCATTTGCGGAGGTGGCACAACGGTACTGCAGTCGGTTGCAGCTGGGGGGCACCAAGGTTCCCCTTACGATAACCCCTCCTTTTTCGAAAGGAGAAGGAAAGGCAAAACCCGACTTTTCGTGGGTTCGACTCCCACCCTCCGCTTATTTTTTTAGAATTATTTTTTTGATCTTTTTTTTCTAGATCGTCTTTCAATTGCCAGAAGAATTGTTGCACCGAAAATTACAAACACAAAAACATAAACAAATTTATTATCTTTAACATAACTAAGGAGTGCCATTTCTGAATCTTCATCTGGACTTATTCCTCCTGTTAAAGGAGTCCTTCCAGCAACATTTTGATCTAAAGCTCCAATTGCTTGCCCTGTCCCTGTTAATCTTACTCCTCCCTTAGTTAAAGCAGGACTTATTCCATCATCTACTCTTATTTCATAATTTCCCTCTGGGGCAACTAAATTATATACAATAGATTCTCCTGGACTTAAACTAGGAGATTTTGTTCCAGTAGTTTGACCAATTGTGATTTTAATTGTTCTAGTATATTGGGTATTTCCCATGTTGGTCACTAATAGTTTGTTTCTATCTAATGAAAATCTTGCTAATTCTTTTCTTCCTATTTCAAAAAAATCTACTTCTTCATGATCTTGATATTTTACAGTTATTGTACCTTGTCCAGATGTTGCCGTTTCTCCAAGATCAATTATGATTGTATCTTTTGAATTAAATGTTTGTTCTATTTTAGATTTTTTTTCTGAGTCTTCTAAAATAATAAGAACTTCATCATAGACTAAATTGCTTTGATCATCATAGAGATTTATTTTAAAAGTAATTTTTTCTCCTGGTGCAAAATTATTGTTGTCTTCTGGAAATTCTATTTGAATTGATTGAGCAAGAACTAATGGAGATAATAAGATGGCACAGAATAAGAAAACTAAAACTTTTTCTTTCATATTTTTTTTAGTTATTTTATATATTTAAATATTGTGGAATTTCATAAGAAAGTATTTAAAATAAAGTTTCTATAGGTATATATGAGAAAGAGGGAGAGGATTGTTACTTATTTATTTATTGTAGTTTTACTTGGTTTTGCAATTGGTTTTTTATATGTAGCAGAGGTAAGACTTACTGGATTTGCTGTTTTTGGGGATTCTGGAGTGGAAGTTGAAAAAGGAGCTTATTGGGATAAGTATGAAGATGCACAAGGGATTCAAAGACTAAAAATTCATAACACTCCTATTAATTATTATGATGGAAATGATTATGTTAGTATTACTTATGGTTCTTGTGGGAGCAATTGTTTCAGAGATTGGAATGGATTAATCTATAGAGTAAGTACAGATCCTCAAAAAGCGTACATAAATTTATATGATTCTGAAGATAATTATATTTCTAGTTTTGGTTTTGGCATTACTGGACAGATTGGAGCAAATACTTATAAATATACTACTTTGAATTTTACATGGACTTGGACCCAAGAAACTGTTGGAGAGGAATATATTTTTACAGGATCGAATAATCAAGCTAATTTTAATTGGACTCAAGAATTTCATTTTTATCCAAATCAATCAATGAAGATTAAAAATACAATTACAAATAATTTGGGAGTGAGTGTTGATAATACTGAATTTTGGTTTATTCAGACTATTGGATCAAATCAAGGTGTTTGGTTTAATGGAACTAAATATGATCAAGATGTATATAGGTCAGGAAATTTTGATGCGTTAATGTCAAATATTCAGTTTGAAGATAATTATGTTTTTGATTATAGTGATTTGCTTGTTAATGGGTTTAATATTACTTCATTTTATTTAGGGGATGGAGAGGTTGTGGGGGTTGGAGGAACAAGATTACTAGCAATTGGAATAACAAGGGGAAGCAGTGTATTTTCAGATGGAGTTGCTGTGGTTGTTGATCCTAGTGTAAAAGTAAGTGAGGGAGGGGATGATGCATATGTGGCTTCTGGGAGTCCAAATCAAAATTTTGGAACAAATACAGGATTAGAAGTAAGAAGACAAAGTCCAACAAGAAGATCATATCTTATGTTTAATATTTCTGAGATCCCTGTTAATCAAGTGATAGATGATGCAGAATTATGTTTGTATCTTTATGATGACGTGATTTCTGGGGCCACTACAATTTCAATAAATCATGTTCACAATATTTCTTGGTGCGAGGGAAATGGAGGGAGTGATGGAAGCCCTGTTTGTGAAATAACTTGGAACAATCAACCTTGCGGAACAAATTTTGATAATTCTTCTTTATGTAATTTGACTTCAGAATCAAATATTACTAATGATGGAAATCAAGATAATACTTGGCAATGTTGGAATATTACTGCTTTGGTTTCTAAATCTTACTTGGATGGTAGCAATAAAACTGCAATGGTTTTGACTACAAATGATTCAGGGAGTGCAGATAAATTTAGATCAAAAGAATATAGTGATTCTGCTTTGTGGCCTTATATTAATGTTACTTATCATACTGCAAATATTGCCCCCTCTATAAGTCTTGTAGAGCCCCAGAACCTTGTGTATGGTTATAATGAATCTTTATCTTTGAATTTTTCTGCTTTTGATATTGATGATAATTTAGATACTTGTTGGTATACAATTAATGCAGGGAGTGGGATTATTCTTGCAAATTGCACTAATACTACTTTTGATGTTTCTGAAGAGGGAGTTTATAATTTGACAATTTATGTAAATGATACTTTTGGGGAGCAGGCAAGTGATAGTGTTAATTTTAATATAGATTTAACAGGAGTAAGTATTTCTGTTTCAGAGCCTCAAGGAGACAAGACTTCTAGAACAGAAATTCCTTTGCAATATTCTGTGGTTGGGAATAATTTAACTTGTTGGTATGAGGTAAGAACTTCAATTGGGGGAAGTGTCATTGATAATTTAACCCTTGTAAATTGTTCTGAGTCAAGTTTTGATGTTTCTTCAGATGGAGATTATGTTTTGAGTTTATATGCAAATAATAGTTTTGGAACTTTTAATTTAACAAGTTCTAGTTTTAGTGTTTCAACTTCTTCAACTCCACCAGATAATGGTGGGGGTAGCGGGGGGGGGAGTAGTAGTGGATCTTATACTTTAGCAACAGGACTCTTTATAGGCCCAGTACAGGATTTAATTATAGAGGCTGGAAAAACAAAGAAAATAAATGTAAATGTTAAAAATGAAAAGTTGGTTTTTTTACAAGACTGTAGGGTCGTAGGTGATGGAGATTATCCTGATTGGATTTCTCAAAGTGAAATTAAGGGCTTAGCTGCAGGAGAGTCTTATGATTTTATTTCTGATTTAACTATTCCTGAAGGTTTTGATTCAGGAATATATGGTTTGGGACTAAAGGTTGTTTGTGAAGGTGAAGAAAAAAATATTAGTTTTAATGTAGAGATTCTTGAAAAGAAATTTGATTTTCATTTAATTGATGTTGAGAGGTTTAGTGAAGATAAAATGAAAATAGTTTATTCTCTAGAAGAACTTGCAGGATTAGATCAGGAAATAGGAGTGGAATTTTTATTTTTTGATTTAGATGATGAGAAGCAAGCAGAGGTTAAAGAAAATAAGACAATCACCCCCAATTCAAATCAAGAATTCGAAGCCTTTGTTTCTATTGATCCTGATTTAAAAGGCGATTTAACTATGTTAATTAATTTAAATTCAGAAGTTTATTCTTATTTTGTTCAAGAAAATATTGTTTTGGGCCCTTCAATTAGTGGTCTTGCTGTTTTAGCAGACAATGTTAATCTTAATAATATTTTTAGTATTGTCTTTGTTCTTCTTTTCTTGGTATTTGCTTTTTTTGTGATTAGAAAAATTAGGAGAGGCAAGGTAGGAGTTAAGAAAAAAAAATCAAGAAGAAAAAAATATGATTATGTAGTGCCTAAATATGTACTAATGGTCTTGTGTGGTGCCTAAAGAAAAGTTTATATAGTTTTGTAGTGCCTAAGTATAATGGCATTTGTTGTTAAGAAAGTGATTTATGGGAAAGAATATTATTATCTTAATGAAAATAAGAGGGTTGATGGAAAAGTAAAGACAAAGACACTTGCTTATCTTGGTAAGACAAGAAAAGATGCAGAAAAAAAAGCTAAGCAGATCTTAGAGCAGAATGTGGGTGAGAAAAAAAAGAAAAAACCACCTGTTCAGTTGATAAAATCTGAGATTTCTATTGAAGATATGGCTGTTTTTTGTAAAAGAAAGGGTTTTGTTTATCAATCAGGCGATATTTACGGGGGATTGGCAGGATTTTGGGATTTTGGATATTTGGGTGTTGAATTGAAAAGTAATCTTGAGCATGAATGGTGGAAATCCCATGTAAGTCAAAGAGAGGACATAGTGGGGATTGACGGCTCAATAATCACCAATCCTAAGGTTTGGGAAGCTTCTGGTCATGTTGAGAATTTTAATGATATTGCTGTGGTTTGTAAAAAATGCAAAAAAGCAACAAAGTTAGATAAGTCTGAATTAGGAAAAGTTAAATGTGAGTGTGGAGGAGAATATGAAAATAAAGGCGAGTTTAATCAATTGTTTGAAAGTAATGTTGGACCTTTAAATTCACAAAAAATTTATTTAAGACCAGAGACTGCGCAACTGATGTTTACTAATTTTAAATTTGTTTATGATAATGCAAGAATGAAATTGCCTTTTGGAATTGCTCAGGTTGGAAAAGCTTTTAGAAATGAAATTGCTCCAAGAGATTTTTTATTTAGGTGTAGAGAATTTAATCAAATGGAAGTTGAGTATTTTATTAATTCTAATGAAGATTGTTCATATAAGATCCCAGAAGTAGTTATTTTGATTTATTCTGCAGAAGCACAAGAAAAAAATAAAGAACCTTTAAAGATGAAGATTTCAGAAGCATTAAAGAAAAAGATTATTAAAAAAGATTGGCATGCATATTGGCTTGCAATAGAATTTTTATGGTTTAAAAATTTGGGGGCAGATCCTGATAAGTTTAGAATACGGCAGCACACCAAAGAAGAACTTGCACATTATTCAAGTGATTGTTGGGATTTAGAATATAATTTTCCTTTTGGTTGGAAAGAGCTGGAAGGGATTGCAGATAGAGGAGATTATGATTTAAGTCAGCATGAAAAAGTTTCAAAAAAAGATTTAAAGATTTTTGATGAGAAAAGTAAAAGTAAGATTTTGCCGTTTGTTGTTGCTGAACCCTCTCTTGGTCTTGAAAGATCTTTCTTAGTTTTTTTGTTTGATGCTTTTTATAAAAATAAAGAAGCAGGCAATGTTGTTTTGAGGTTGCACCCCAAACTTTCTCCGATCAAAGCTGCGATTTTTCCAATTGTTAAGCAACCAAAGTTTGAAAAGATTGCAGAAGAAATTGTAAATGATTTGAAAAAGGAATTTGTGATTGTTTACGATAAATCCGGGAGTATTGGAAGAAGGTATGCAAGGAATGATGAAGTTGGAACCCCTTTTTGCATAACTGTCGATGGCGATTCTATAAAAAATAAGGATGTGACAATTAGGGACCGGGATACAACAAAACAGATTCGAGTAAAAAATTCCGATTTAAAAGAAGTTTTGAGAAAATTAATTAATAAAGAGATTGAATTTGAAAGAGCAGGTAAGTTGATTAGTTAATTTTTTATTTTTTGGGCCAGAGATTTTTTCTACCAAAACTTTTTAAACAAGCGATTCGTTTTTATTTTAATTAAAAAGAGAGGTGCAAAGATGGTAAGACTTAAGACACCAAAACAAATTACAGCGAAGATAAAGAGTTTGAGTAAGCAGGTTAAGGTGCTTGAAAAGAGGAAGAAAAAAATGGCTGACGCTGCAAAGAAAAAGAAAAAAAAGAAACCTGTGAAGAAGAAAAAAGCTGCAAAGAAAAAAGCCAAGAAAAGGAAGAAGAGAAGATAAGCAAAATATTTTTTATTTTTGAATTTTTTTAGTTAGGGCTTTGTGATAATGTTTTTAAACTATTTCTTTTTATTATTACTATGCCTGATGATTGTATTTTTTGTAAGATAGCAAGTGGAGAAACCCCTACAGAAAAAATTATTGATGAAGATAATTTTTTTTCTATTTTGAATAAGGATCCCCAATTAGAGGGGCATTCACTAATTATTTCAAAAAAACATTTTGAGACTGTTTTAGATATGCCTAATAGTTTAGGTCCTGAATTTTTAGATTGTGCTAAAAAGACCGCCTCGAAGTTAATGGAAAAATATAATGCAGAAGGATTTAATTTAGCAAATAATATTTTTGAAGTAGCAGGTCAAAGTATTAAACATTTTCATTTTCATATTTTACCAAGAAAGAAAGGTGATGGGTATTCTTTAGCTTTGGGTGGAAAAGGTTCTCTTTAGAAAATGTTGTTACTTTTATGTTAATACAACACCCCAATATTTAAAAAGGATTCTTTCTAGGAGGGATTATGTTAGGGCAAAATAAAGGTAATCCAACTAAAAAGATTATCCAAACAGGGGCTTATTGTTTAGTTAGTGGTGTTTGTTTATATTTTGCTAACGAGATGAGTTCTACAGTAAAAGATATCTTAGTCCAGAATAACATGACAATAAAGGATGTTTTTTTTAATCCTGAAGCCCCTATTACTGCTCCAATGTTGAAGGGTGCGGGTAGTTTTTGTGCAGGAATTATTCCAACAATAAGGTCAGGAATAAGTTTAGTAGATATTGCTCGTGGGGAATTTAGAACTAGACAAATGGAAACCTATTGGGATGATAGTATTGATTGGGCATTAAAAGATTGATTATTTGATATACTTTTTCTTAATAAGATCCCTTGCAATATTATCTATTTATTATTATGTCTCTGAGGGGATTTTGGCTCAGAACAAGTTCTGGCCTGCGTTTTGATAAATCAAAACACAAACCAAGGTTAAAATCATAATGTCTCTGAGGGGATTTTAACCCCCGACCTCTGCCTTTCTCAGTCAACACTGGAATCAAAGATTCCGTGAATGTGTTTGAATAAATTCAAACCCATGAGAGCAGCGCTCTAAACCCTGAGCTACAGAGACCTATTTACAAGAATTAATTCATTTAAAAGTTTTAAGGTATATAGAAAACTGTTTATTTTGCTAAGGGAATCTTGGGTTGACTTTCTTTTTCTTGTTTTTTTAATCTGGATAAAAAGCCAGCTAATTGATTTCTGATTTTTTTACTTGGCATTGTTTTCCCAAGTGTTTTTTTATTTTTTTCAAAATCTTCACTAAACTTAACATCTTTTTCTAAGAGTTTGCTTGCTGATTTTTTTACTGTCTTTGATTTTATTTTTCCCATGATAGAAAGGGGAGTTGGGGATTTTTAAAGGTTTTTATTTAATTTTTTCAAGTCCAGAAAGATCTTTTATTGCATGAATGAAATTTTGTATTTTTTTTGTTGGTTCTCCTAGACTTAAGATTGTATAGGGAAGATTTATCTCAGATGCTCTTTTATGGGCTTTGATTATATCTGCCTCAGTTATTCTTTTTTTATTATATGCTACAAGAAGTTCTTCCCTTTGATTTTGTCTAACTTTTAATATTAATTCATTTTTACTAAATCCTTCAATACCTGCTATTTCAATTGACTTTTCTTCTAAAAAATCTTTTACTTTATTAAAGAATTTTTCATTTGTTTTTTGTGTTGGTGTTTTTCTTTTAAGTGGCTTTTTTTTAGACGCGTCGAAGATATCTAATTTTTTTTCAAATACTTTGCTCTTTTGGTCTTTTTCAATTTTTAACTTAGTTGCCATTGGTACTTCTAATTTTTGAGAAAAAGTTTGTTTTATTTTAAGTTCTGATTCTGGGACTGTTAAATATCTCCAATAAATTTCTTGATTTTTTTTAAAAGGGATTGCAAAGTCTTTAAGTGATCTCAAGGCCACTCTTATTGCAGGTTGTTGTTTTGTATCTTTTAGAAATTTTTTTTCTTTTAACAATACAAATGCTTCTTTTTCCTTAGTCTTAAGATGCTGTGCAAAATTTGCGATTAAAGGTTCTTGTCCTGGAATAAAATAAATTGGAGAGTTCCCCACTTTCATATGACTTATTTTAATCTTTTGATCTGAAATTAATTCTGATAAAAATGCCCCTGCAAAGAGCATACTTAATCCTATTCTTTGTGCAACATGAACTGGTAAGCTTGGGCCTCTTTGTCTAAGGATAATTAATATTTTTTCTTTTATTTCAGACGGATCTTGAACAGGCATAAATCGATTAAAGAATTAAGGATTATAAATATTTTTATGGCTTTGAGTTAGAATAAAGAAGAAGATATTAGGGCTATTATGTTTAGAATTATTAATGAGTTTAGAATTTTAAGTGTTTTTACTCTTTTTTTTATGCTTTCATTTATGTTGTATTTGTTTGAAAAAGTTGTTTTAAATATGGGATTTGCAGCAAATAATGTTAGATTGGTTATTTTATGAGTGAACTTGGTAGGGTTTAATTCATGGTATAAGCTTGGAGATTTATTTTTGATATCGCTCATTATGCTATTCAAATATAGGTATCTAATTATTGCTAGAACCATTAAGGTAACTGCTAGTATTATTGTAAGGTAGAGATTCATGGCCTAACCCAACCTACCTCATAATAACTAACATCTCCTTCTTCATCAAGAATTGCTAGTAAAAGTTTCTTTTTTGTGGAATGTGCAACACGATTTTTTGCACTGAATTCGTGCCAGGTCAATCTTTTTGATTCGTGATCTGCAAATACAATCCATTTTGCATGTATTTTTCCTGGTTTTTTTCCTTTGTCATAGACTCTGAAATCTGCTCCAAATTTTAAGGCTGTTTTTACAATATATCCTTTTTCTCTTAAATTTTTAAACACAGGATATTTTAATTGGATTCTTTTATCTATTCTTTTGAATTTGTTTAATAGTTCTTTTTTTTCAATTTTTTTGTTTCTCGAGTAGATTTCTATTTTGTTTTTTTCAACTAAGAATAAAGCTTCTGATAAGGTATATTGAATTTTTTCCCCAATACGTTCCCCAAAGCAAGATTTTTTGCACAAATTATGAGCTTCACTAGTATTGCTGGATACAATCTGTCCAATAATGTGTGCTTGTATTTTTTCCATGTTTTGAATACGAGAGGACAATATTTAAAAGTTCCTAAGTGATTGTTTTTATATGAAACATAATTTTAAAAGCATAGAGAAAAAATACCAAAAGAAGTGGGAATCTAAAAAAATATTTGTAGCTAGACAAGGTAAAGCTAAAGGTAAGAAGTTTTATGTTCTTGAAATGTATCCCTACCCCTCAGGAAGTGGGCTTCATATGGGACATGCTTTTAATTACATTGTTAGTGATGTTCTTGCAAGAATGAAAAGAATGCAGGGATTTAATGTACTCTATCCTGTTGGTTATGATTCTTTAGGATTGCCTGCTGAAAATGCTGCAATAAAGAAAGGAATTCATCCTAAAAAACATACTGAAAAAGCGATTATTAATTTTATGAAACAACAAAAAGAATTGGGTTTGAGTTATGATTGGACTCGGCTTTTAGCAACTCATGATTCTGGTTATTATAAATGGGATCAATGGATTTTTCTTAAGATGTTTGAAAAAGGTTTAGCTTATAGAAAAAAATCAAGTGTTAATTATTGTAAAAAATGTAAAACTGTTTTAGCAAATGAACAAGTTCATAATGGAAAGTGTTGGAGACATCCAGATACTAGTGTTGAAATAAAACAATTAGAACAATGGTTTTTCAAGACTACAAAATATGCTGATGAGCTTTATCAAGGAATTGATAAACTAAGGAATTGGCCTGAGAGAATAAAATCTATGCAAAAAAACTGGATTGGTAAAAGCCATGGAACTGAAATTAATTTTAAGATAAATAATGAAGATTGGAAAATTTTTACAACACGTCCAGATACTGTTTTTGGTGTGACTTTTATGGTTGTTAGTGCACAACATCCAAAGCTTTTTGATTTAGTTACTGAGAAGCAAAAAAAACAAGTTGAGAAATTTTTAAAGAAAATAAAGTCAACATCTCAAGAAGATGCTGATAAACTAGATAAAGAAGGGGTATTTACAGGAGCATATGCTACTAATCCCCTAACTAAAGAAAAAATTCCTGTTTGGGTCGGAAATTTTGTTGTTGCTGATTATGGTAGTGGTATGGTTATGGCTGTTCCAGGTCATGACCAGAGAGATTATGAATTTGCTAAAAAATATAAATTAAAAATTAAACAAGTTGTTGAAAGTAAAGTTAAAGATTTTGCTTATGAGGGTGATGGAAAGCTGGTCAATTCTCCTGGTTTTAATGGATTAGATAATATTAAGGCAAAAGAAAAAATAACTAAATTTTTATTAAAGAAAAAGCTTGGAAAAAAAGCAGTTAAGTTTAAACTTAGAGATTGGTTAGTGAGTAGACAGAGATATTGGGGGACTCCAATTCCCATTGTTTATTGTGATAAATGCGGGATTGTGGCTGTGGATGAAAAAGATTTGCCTGTAAAACTTCCTGAAAAAGTTAAGTTTGGAAAAGGAAATCCTTTGGAAACTGCAAAATCTTGGGTAAATACAAAATGTCCAAAATGTAATTCAAAAGCTAGGCGTGAAACAGACACAATGGATACTTTTGTTAATTCTTCATGGTATTTTTTAAGATATCTTGATGTTAAAAATAAGTCAAAGATTTTTGATGTGAAAAAAGCAAAATACTGGATGCCTATTGACCAATATATTGGGGGCGCAGAACACGCTTGTATGCATTTAATTTATTTTAGATTTTATACAAAATTTTTAAGGGATTTGGGTTTACTAAAAATAGATGAACCAACTTATAATTTATTTAATCAAGGAATGCTCCATGGAAAAGATGGTTATGTTATGAGTAAGTCAAGGGGAAATGTTGTATTGCCAGAAAAAATATCAAAAAAATATGGTATTGATACTGCCAGGTTGTTTTTAATGAGTATAGCGACCCCAGATAAAGATATTGCCTGGAGCGACAAGGGAATTGAAGGAAGTTTTAGATTTATTAATAAAGTAATGGATTATTTTCAAGAAGTTAAAATAGTAAAAAATCCCGATGCTAGGACAGAGAGCAAGTTGAATAAAACAATTATTGAAGTTACAGATTATATTTCTGAGTTTAAATATAATTTAGCTATAATTAAAATCAGGGAATTATTTAATTCACTTCCAAAGTCAATTAGCAAGGATGTTTTAGAAAACAGTTTAAAATTACTTAGTGTTTTTTGTCCACATATTACTGAAGAACTTTGGGGAAAAATTAGATCTAAAGGTTTTATTTCTTTGAGTAATTGGCCTAAGTTTGATAAAAAGAAAATAAATCTTAAATTTGAAAAACAAGATCAAGCAGTTGAAAAGATAGTTTCAGATATTATGAATATTTTAAAGATAATTAAAGCTAGAAAAGAAAAAAGAGATAAGGTTTTTGTTTATGTGATCCCAAATGAAAAAGAGCTTTATGATGAATCTGAGATAAGTAATAGAGTTAAAAAATTAGTTAGGATATTTGCAGTTAATGATAAGAATAAATATGATCCAACAAATAAATCTAAGAATACAAAGCCCTATCGTCCTAGCATTTATTTGGAGTAGGATTAATTGTGTATTCACTTGAAAAAAGTAGTAAGGCTTATATATTTTGGAGGTTTTGGATTAACATGGTTAAGAAGAATTTATTTTTATTTTTGGCAGTGTTTTTTTTAATAGCAAATTTGCAATTTGCCTTTGCAATTGAAGGTAAGAGGGCGATTTTGAAAGAAGATAGATTGACTATTGATGAAATAAATCAATTAATTAAGGAAAAAGGGGCTAGTTGGATTGCTAGGGAAAACCCTGTTTATAATCTTCCTGATGAAGAAAGAAAGAAAATGTATGGTTTAGAAATTACTGCAGAAGATTTTATGAAAATCTTTGGAGATGAAGAAAGATTAATTGAAAGTAGTGGAGATCTTCCTGAATATTTTGATTGGACAGACTATCATGGACAAAATTATATGACTCTTGTAAGAAATCAAGCTGCTTGCGGGGGGTGTTGGGCTTTTAGCACAATTGCAGCTTTAGAAGGAAATGCAAATGTTTTCTATAATGATCCTAGTTTAGATTTAGATATGTCTGAACAAGATTTAATTTCTTGTTATATGGGGGACGGTTGTGATGGAGCTAATGAGGAAGAGATTGAATATGGATTTAGTAATTATCTTAGAAATACAGGGGTTGCAACAGAATCTTGTTTTAGATTTACTGCTACTAACGATTTTTGCTCAAACAAGTGTGTTGATTGGCAAGATGATGCTTGGAAAATTTTAGGATATCGAGATGTAACCTTGAGTATGGATGCTATAAAACAAGCAATTATGGATTATGGTCCTGTTGCAGTTGGAATGATTGTTTATGAGGATTTTCCTGCATATTCTGAAGGAATATATTCACATACAACAGAAGAAATTGAAGGATATCATTCTGTTGCTCTTGTTGGTTTTGGTGAGGAAAATGGAGTAAAATATTGGATTGCTAAAAATAGTTGGGCATATTGGTGGGGAGAGAGTGGATATTTTAGAATAAAAATGGGAGATTCAGAAATTGATTCTTGGTTTGCTTTTGCAGTAACTCAACCAGATCCTCCTGAACCCCAAACTGTTCTTTGTACAGATGCAGATGCAGATGGTTATTGTTATTGGGGGATAGGAGATAAGCCTGGGACAGGTTGTCCTGCTTGTAATGATACTGTATTTGATTGTGATGATTCTGATCCTATGATGTTTGAAGGTTGTGGATTTTATCCTGCAGGACCAGGACTCTTAAATATAAGTTCAGATCCAACAAGTGCTAGGATTTATATTAAGAATTTATTGACTGGAGAATGGAATTATGTGAGCCAAACACCTTTTTTGTATTTATTAGATTCTGGTGAAAGAGAAATAAACCTTACTAAGTGGGGATATTATGATTATCTCACTACTATTTTAATTGAAGAAGATCTTACAACTGATTTATTTGTTGTTTTAGAAAGAGAACCTTGTGGAGATGTTAATAATGATACTAAAATTAATATTTTAGATATTGTTTATTTGATTAATTATATTTATAAGGAAGGGCCCGATCCAATTTGTTCTCCTATTGAAATGTGCGCAGATATAAATAATTATGGGGGGATAGATATCTTGGATGTTGTTTATTTGATAAATTATGTTTATAAGGGGGGAGGTCCTCCTTGCGGTATCCCTGAATAATTGGATACTTTTTTATAATTGTTTTAGTTTTGTTATCTATGGAAAAGTGGGTGATAGTTTCAGCAGTGAGTATTCTTTTGTTCCTTGTTGTGGGGGGCATTTGGATGTTTCAACCTTTTTGGAAACTTTTTACTTGTGGAGATGGAACACTTTATGGAACCTGCTCTTCAAGACAACCTTATTTTTGCGGTCAGGGGTTTCTTGTAGAAAATGCCTCTTTTTGTGGATGTCCTGAAATCTTAACTTTAGAAGAAAATTCTTGTATTTCTGATTATCAAACAAAACCAAGGAAAACTCTTTTGAAATATATTTTAAGAGGCAAAGAAAATTATATTGATTTTACTGCTTATGGGGGCCTAGTTGATTATTTATTAGATCTTTCTCCAAATGTTGTTTTTGATGAGCAAGGAGAAGTTTCTTTTAGAGATTTGAAAATTAGAAATATTAATCTCGTGGAACAAGAATATTTGATTTTACCTTTAGTCACACAAATACAAAATCTTGTTCATGATAAAACAGATCAGATGAGGATTGCTATTAGTTTGGTTCAACATATTCCCTATAATGAGTCTGAGAAGATTGTTAGGGTAAGGAATCAAAATTTTAATTATTCTAGATATGCTTATGAGGTTCTTTATGAATCACAAGCTGCTTGTGGAGGCAAGTCAGAGCTTTTGGCTTTTTTATTAAAAGAAATTGGTTATGGTGTTGTTTTGTTTTATTATCCTGTTGAAGATCATATTGCTGTTGGAGTGAAATGTCCTCTGGAATATAGTTTAGATAATAGTGGATATTGTTTTATTGAAACTACAGGACCAGCAATAATTACAAATAATCAAAATTACTATATTGGTTGGGGTAAGCTTAGTCCTAATCCTGAAATAATTTCAATTTCTGAAGGATATTCTTTAGATGATGATTTATATGAATATGATGATGCTGACAAAAGAATTAAGATTTCTGCAGTCATTGAAGAAAAAGGAGAGATTAATTGGTTTCAGAGTAAAGAATTGAGTAAATTAAAACAAAAATATGGTTTAGAGTTTTAGATTATTCTAAAACAGCTTTTATTCTTCGAACACCTGCACTAGAAGAAGTTTGTTTTTGTATTTTAAATCTCTTTAGTTCGCTTGTGTTTCTAACGTGTGGGCCTGCACAAATCTCTTTTGAAAAATTTCCAATACAATAAACAGAGATTTTATTTCCATATTTTTCGTCAAAAGAACCAAGAGCTCCTTTTTTCTTTGCTTCTTCAGGAGACATTATTTTCCTTGTAATTTCACAGCATTTTTCAATTTGTTTGTTGACTGTGTCTTCTACTTTTTTTATTTCTTGTTGTGTTAGTTTTCTTGGAAAAGAAAAATCTAATCTTAATCTCTCTGCAGTTATGTTGCTCCCTCTCTGCACAATGTTTTCATCTTTTAGCACTTTTCTTAATGCTGTTAATAATAAGTGAGCTGCAGTATGGAGTTTAGTAGTTGCTTGGGAATCGTCTGCCAATCCCGATTTGAATTTGCCTGCCGTAGCTGTTCTCGACAATTTTTGATGTTTTTGCAATTCTTTTTCGTAATATTTTTCATTTATTTTAATTTTATTTTCTTTAGCAAGTTCTTTTGTCATTTCTAGTGGAAAACCGTAACTTTGGTATAATAAGAAAGTTTGTTTTCCCGAAAGGATTTTTTTATTTGAAGTGAATTTTTTAAATTTGTTTAAACCTTTTTCAATTGTTCTACTGAATTTTTCTTCTTCTTTTTTAAGTTCTTCTAAAATGTTTTTTTTATTTTTTAGTTCAGGATAATCATCATAAATATGGAAAATAGGTTCAGCTATTTTTGTGAGTGATTCTTTTATGTTTAATTTTCTTTTATATCTTACAGCTCTCCTAATCAACCTCCTTAATACATATCCTTGTTCTAGATTACTGGGGGTGATTTTGTTTGCAATCATAAATACAGAGGCTTTGACATGGTCTGCTATTATTCTCATTTCTTTTTTATGTTGTGTATATTTCTTTTTTGATAAATTTTCTATTTCATTAATTATTGGTTTAAATATGTCTGTTAGGTAATTATCTTTTAGATTGTTTAAAATTGCGATTGTTCTTTCAACCCCCATCCCAGTGTCTATGTTTTTTTGTTTTGCTTGCTTATAGTTTCCTTTTGAGTCTTTGTTATATTCCATAAAAACATTATTCCATATTTCAAATCCATTCACAAACATTTCTGTGTCAGGCCCACAAGGTCCTGTTTTTCCTGCAGGCCCCCACCAATTATCTTTCTTTCCTAAAAATTTTATTTTTTTTATTGCATGATCTCCCCATATTTGTGCAGATTCTGTATCTTTTTTAGCATTTTTATCTCCCTTAAAACATGTTACTAATATTTGGCTTTTTTTGATTTTCAATATTTTGGTTAAGAATTCAACACTATATTCAATAGCTTCTTGCTTCCAATAATCTCCTAAACTCCAATTACCTAGCATTTCAAAAAAAGTGTGGTGGTGGGGGTCTCCGACTTCTCCTATGTCTCGTGTTCTTATGCATTTTTGCACATTTACAAGACGTTTGCCCTGGGCATGAGATTGTCCTAATAAATAAGGAACTATTGGGTGCATTCCTGCTGTTGTGAATAAGACTGTTGGATCATTTTCAGGAATAAGTGGAGCATTCGGAATCTCTTTATGATTTTTAGATTTAAAAAATTCAATATATTCCTTGATTAATTGTTTCCGATTCATTGTAGTTTAAAGAAGAAGAGATATTTTAAAAATTGTGTGGTTAATGTAATTTTCTTAGTTTGTTTTGAATATTTTGAAGTTCGAGTTCTATGCTTTCATCGTAAGGCTCATCTCTTTTTTTTGGTTTTGGTTTTTTTTCAACTTCTTCGTCATCTTTTAGGATCTCTGGAATTTGCATTTTTGGGAGTATTTTTTGTAGTTTACTCATGTTTGTTTTTGTTTCTGCTAACTTTCTATGGAGTTTAATCTTAGTTTGTAGTTCTTCACCCCTAAAGGAATGATATCTCTTTAAGATCTTTATCATTTTCAATAAATCCATTTCTGATTTAAGAACATCTCTTTTTGATTGGATTGCTTCGCTTCTTTCGAGTTTAATATGGATTAGGTTTTTTGCCATTTTATTCAACCTTAGAAAAAATGTCTTGGTCCACTTTCTCAATTTGTGCCTTGATTGCTTGGATTTCTGCTTCCCATGCTGATAATTCTTTTTCCTCTTCTTCTTTCAACTTCTTTATGTCATGCAACATTTTTTCGATTTCGTGGACTTTCTTTTTTGTTTTTTCAAAAACATGCAACCCCTCTTCGAATTTATCTATTCTGATGAAGATTGGTTCATTTTTTCTCACAATTTTAGCAACTTCTTCAAATTCTTTTGGAATTCTTCCTCCTGAAAGTTCTTTTGTTCTAGGAATTTTAAGAGGTTTTTGCATCCTTTGCAACTCATCTTCTGCAAACTCATCTGCATCAAAAACCTCTTCACCTTCTTTTTTCCCAGTTATAGCTTCTTTTATAGTATTTTGTGAGAATTTTTCTCCAAGAGAAGTATTTGGAAAGCTGGGTAGTTGAGGAATTGACGGCTGCGAATTATTTTCTCCTATTTTTGGCAATTCTGGCAATCTTGGTAATTCTGGCAAGGATTGGCCTGGCCCCTTTTTCTCTTCTTTTTTTTCGTTTTTACTAAACCACCCCATTTGATATATCCTTTTTTATATAGTCTTTATAATATATATAAAATAGAATACAGGTTTAAAAACTTTTATTTTTTTAAAAATTGTTAAAATTACTAACCGAAAGTTATTTAATTGAATTTTTTTTAATATTTAGAATGCTAAATAAGTTTCTAAAGGATGTTATAATTATTGTTGTTGGTAAACAAGTAGAAGACATTGCTGATCTGCTTAATGCAAAGAAACATGTAAATGAGTTTATAATTGCAAAGAAATTGGACCTAACAATAAATCAAACCAGAAATATTCTTTATAAAATTTCAGATCATGGGTTAGTTTCCTCAATTAGGAAAAAAGATAAGCGAAAAGGATGGTATACTTACTTTTGGAAAATTGAAATTTTGAAGGCTTTAGAATTTTTAAAAGAAATTTTGATTAAGAAGAAATTACAGATCTTAAACCAAATTAAAAGCCGAGAAACAAAGCAATTTTATGTTTGTGAAAGATGCAATATTGAGTTTAATGAAGAAAATGCATTACTTCATAACTTTACTTGTGATGAGTGTGGGGGAATTTTCTCTTTAAAAGATAATTCTAAAGTTTTAAAAGAATTTAAGAGACATTTAGAGAAAATTAATAGAGAATTATCTTTAGTTAACTCAGAAATTGAAAAAGAATTATTAAAAATAGAAAAACAAAGACAAAAGCAACTGGCAAAACAGAAAAGAGAAAAAGCAAAGAAAACCAAGGCCAGCATTGCTAAGAGGAGGAAAACTGCCGCACTAAAGGCAAAGGCGAAGGGCAAGGGGGTTAAGAAGAAAGTTAAGAAACCCATAAAAAAGACTAAGAAAAAGAAATTTGTTAAAAAGAAATCAAGGGTTGTGAAGAAAAAAAAGCTAGTAAAAAAGATTAAGAAAAAGAAAATTGTAAAGAAGAAGTTAAAGAAGAAACTTAAAAAGAAACCAGGAAAAAAGAAAAAAATTATGAAGGAGAAGTTTGCTAAAAAGAAGCTAAAGGTTGTGAAGAAACCATTTAAGAAAATTAAAAAAGCTAGAAAAAAGTAATTCTAAAATGCCAGGCATTTATCAAATTTACCATAAAAAGAAAAAAAATTTATGGGAAAAATTTACTATTAATACAAATATAATAATATTAAATATTGTGTGTTATTTTATTTTTTATGTTTTGCTTTTATCTGGGGTTCTTTCTATTGATTCTATAGCAATTAAGCCAGCAAATATTCTTCAAGGAAAATATATTTGGACTTTTTTAACAAGTATGTTTATGCATGGGGGAATTTGGCATTTATTTGTAAATATGTTGTCTTTGTTTTTTGTTGGGTCTTTATTGCAAAAGATTTTAGGAGCAAAAAGATATTTGAAATTTTATTTACTTTCTGGCTTATTTGCAGGTTTGCTCTTTGTTTTGATGAGTCTGGTTTGGATGTCTGATTTTAATGCTTATGCTGTCGGTGCTTCTGGGGCTTTATTTGGATTAATTGGACTCTTGGTTTTGCTGACCCCCAATCTTCCTGTATATTTGATGTTTATTCCGATTCCAATAAAGATGAAGTATGCGGGCCCAGGAATGTTGATTGTATTATGGTTAATTTCTCAAGCACCTCTTCTTTTCGGGGGAGAGCAAATTTCTATTGGGCATACTGCTCATTTAGGGGGTTTTGTTGCTGGACTTGCCTATGGAATCTATTTGAGAAACAAATATAAAAACAAGACTCGTATGATAAGCAAGCATTTTAGGTAAAAAGATGGTGAAAAAGAAAGAAAAGCCTTTTAGTTTGAAAAAGCAATATAGAAAAAGTTGGGATTATATTAAGGAATCGAAGAATTTTATTTACATAATTGTGGGGTTTTTTTTAATCTTTGCTTTAATTGGTTTTTTTGTTCCTGCACCAGAAGCCCTTTCTGAGCAAATTATGAAGTTGATTCAACAACTTTTAGAACAAACAAAAGGAATGTCTAATGGAGAATTAATAAAATTTATTTTCTTTAATAATTTGAAAAGTAGTTTTTTTGGATTTTTATTTGGCCTTGTCCTTGGAATTTTTCCTGTAATCGGAGCTATTACTAATGGATATTTATTGGGTTTTGTTGCTACCATGGCTACTCAAACAGAAAGCATTTGGGTTTTAGCTAGAATTTTACCTCATGGGATTTTTGAATTGCCTGCTGTTTTTATTTCTTTTGGATTGGGACTGAGGTTTGGCATGTTTATTTTTAAGAAAAATAAAATAAAAACATTAAAAGAAACTTTTTGGAACTCTTTAAGGGTTTTTTTGTTGGTAGTTCTTCCGCTTCTAATTATCGCAGCCATCATAGAAGCAACCCTTATTTCTATTTCAGGATAATTAATCTCTTAAATCACTAATTCCAAGCATTAGTAAAAGAAAACCAATCATAACTACAAACCAGAAAATTCCTCCCTTGAGAAATATCCACGCAGCACTTAAAAAATTAAGACTTTTTCCGAATAATGTCCAAGAATATATTGATGAACACCAAGCAATCAAAATTATCCCCACTAAGAGAACAAGCCCCAATAAGATTTCTACCCATTTATTCATTGTATTATTTTTTGTTGTTCTTCATTTAAAAAGATTTTTGTGATTAAATATATGTTACAAAACTCTTAAAAACCCGGTTATAATCAATAAGATATGGAAACTGAGATGATTTGTAAGTCATTAGCAATTCCAATTTTGTAATTCTAGCTAGAACTTTAATTAAAATACCTTATTATTTTATGGCACAAGTTAAAGATTTTTTATGGAAACCTGGATTGTCTGTGGAAGAATTAGTTGAAAATATGGGAAATATTGGTTTTCAGAGTGTTGAGTTGAAAAAAGCAGCAGATGTTATTGTTAAGATGAAGAAAAATAATTCAGATATTTTTTTAACTTTTACTTCAAACATGGTTAGTTCTGGTTTAAGAGGCTTTTTTGCTCAGGTTATTAGGTTGGGTCTTTGCAATGTGATTGTTACAACTGCAGGAGCTATTGAAGAAGATATTATGAAAGCAACAGGCGAGAAATTTTTAATTGGAAAATTTGATAGTGATGATGTTGAATTGCATGAACGAGGAGTTAATAGGATTGGAAATTTGCTTTTAAAAAATGAAAGTTATATGAATTTTGAGACTTGGATTTATTCTGCTCTTGATAAATTTTATGCAAAAAAGAAAAAATGGAGTGTGTCTAGCCTTTTAAGGGAAATTGGGCTGATGATTGATGATAAAGATTCAATTTTATATCAGGCAGCTAAAAATAATATTCCTATTTTTTGTCCTGCAATAACAGATGGAGCAATTGGATTTCATCTTTATTTATTTCAACAAAAACATAAAGATTTTGAAATAGATGTTGTCAATGATTTTGGGAATATTTTACTTTCAACTAGTTTTGATGCAAAGAAAGCGGTTATTGCTCTTGGGGGGGGCATTTCAAAACACCACGCTATTTTATGCACTTTGTTAAATGGAGGAGCTGAATATGCAGTCTATATGACCACCGCACATAAAACTTCAGGAAGTATGTCTGGAGCCACGACTAGCGAAGCAAAGTCTTGGGGGAAGATTAAGGATGATAGTGATGTAGCAACTGTGATAGGAGATGTTACTGTTATGTTTCCCTTGGTGATGATTAAAGCCCTAGAAGAATTAAATAGAGAAGGCTTTTTGAAAAATGCAACCTCCTAAATTTATTATTTCTAAGAAGAAAGTTCTAGAACAATATCATAAGGTTGAGGAAATTTGTGATTTTGTTTCATATAGCTCTAAGACAAATCAAATTGTTACAAAAATATTAGAAGAAAACACAAATAGCTTGTTTAGTGTGCATTTTATGAATGAACTTAAACATATTAAAGATAATTCAAGAGTTTTATTTATTGCCCAGGCATGGACTCAATCTCAAATACAACATTTAGTAAATAAGGGAATAAATTCTTTTATTATAGATAATGAAGTTGATTTAAACAAATTAGTTTTGTTTTTAGAAGGCACTGAGGTAAAGATTAATCTTTTTTTGAGAATTAAATTTAAAGAAAATACTATTAGGACAGAAAGGTATTTTGTTTTTGGAATGAATTCTGAAATTGTAAATAAAAGAATAAGGGAATTGAGAAGTAATGAAGAAATAAAATCTAAAATAATGAGTTTAGGGATTCATTTTCATAGAAAGTCTCAAAATATTAGTGAGTGGAATCTAGAATCTGAAGTTGAAAGTATAATTGATAAAGATGTTTTTGATTTAATCGATGTTGTGAATATTGGAGGAGGATTACCTTCAGAATATGCAAATACAAATGGAAATGTTGTTGGAGGAGCAATTAAAGGGATAAAAAATTTTAGACTTTGGCTAAACCAGAGAAAAATTAAGATGATTGTAGAACCTGGAAGATTCTTAGCTGCTTCTAGTACAAAACTGGTAACAGAAATTATTGGAATACATGGAAATAATATTATTGTTAATGCATCTGTTTACGGGGGGAATATGGATGCTTTGATTATCCCTGTAAAATTGCTTGTTGAAGGAGAATTGACTGATCAAGACGACTTAGCAAAGCCATATGTTGTTAAGGGCATTACTCCTTGTTCCTTAGATTTATTTAGATATAAGGTTTATTTAAGAGAACCAAAACTTGGAGACAAAATTACTTTTCTCAATGCTGGAGCGTATAATTTCTCAACTGATTTTTGCGATTTAGATAAAATAGATTATGAGATTGTTGATTAGTTTTACATAAAAATTTATATAATTCTGTGCTTTTTTTATTGTATGGATATTAAAGTTAATCCTGAAAAAGACTTGGGGAAAAAAAAGAAAAATGCAGATGAAACAACTTTTATTGATGTCTTGAAGATTTTTTCACCAGGAACTGTTATGAGGACAGCATTTGATGATATTTTGCGTGCAAGAATGGGTGCCTTGGTTGTAGTGGATAAAGAAGGATTTTCTTCTATTTGTGAGGGAGGATTTAAAGTTAATTGTAAATTTAGTTCTCAAAGATTGGTAGAGCTTGCTAAAATGGATGGGGCAATTATTCTTTCTTCTGATAGAAAGAAAATACTTTCTGCTAATACCCTTTTAGTACCAAATATTAATTTACATACGAGTGAAACAGGCACAAGACACAGGGCAGCTGAAAGAACTTCTAAGCAATTTAAAACAATAGTGGTGGCTGTTTCTGAAAGAAGAAACAAGATTACTTTGTATTGGGGAGATGAAAAACATGTTTTGGAAAAAAGCTCTGAAATTTTAAGAAGAGCTACAGAGACACTACAAATATTAGAAAAACAAAAAGATATTTTTGAAGATGCTTTATTGCATTTGAATATTTTAGAAATAACTAATCTTGCAACTACAAGTGATGTTTGTAATGTTTTGCAAAGAATGGAGATTATTAGAAGAATTTCAGAAAGTGTAAAAAGATATTTAGTGGAGTTAGGAAAAGAAGGGATTATTGTTAGTATGAGATTAAAAGAATTAACAAGGAATTTGAGTTCAGAAAGAGAAATGATATTAATAGATTATTTTAAATCGCGTGCACCCAAAATTAAGACGCTTCTCAATAATATGAATTTTGATTTTTTATTGGAAACTTCTAATATTGTGAGGCTAATTTTTGAAAAACTCCATGACGAGTCTGTTTCTGGTAAAGGCGAAAGGATTTTAAGTAAGATAAATCTTCTTGAAAAAGAGAGAAGACTTTTAATGACTCATTTTAAAACCTTGGATAAGGTTTTTGATGCAGATAAAGAATCTCTCTTGGAAATTGTTCAGAGACAAGCAATTGTGGACTCATTAAAAGAAAAATTAGAAAATTTAAGAGAAAAAATTTTGAATGGGAAACGAATTTAAATGTTAACTGAAAAACAAGTGATGGAGATTAAATCTCATCTTGAAAAGGCACAGAATCCTTTGTTTTTTTTTGATAATGATGCAGATGGATTATGTAGTTTTCTTTTACTGCAAAGATGGATTGGGAGAGGAAAAGGATTTCCTGTTAAATCTTTTCCTGATTTAACTGTTGATTATTTTAGGAAAGTTAATGAATTAAATGCAGATTATATTTTCATTTTAGATAAACCAGTTGTTTCTGAGGATTTTTTTAAAGAAGTAAAACAAGTCAATATTCCTGTTGTTTGGATTGATCATCATGGAGCGCAAAGCAATATACCGGATTTTGTTAATTATTATGACCCCACATTAAATAAGCCTCCTTCTAATGAACCTGTGACTGCTTTGTGTTATCAAATAACAAATAAAAAAGATGATTTGTGGATTGCAGTAATGGGGTGTGTAGCAGATGGGTATGTTCCTGATTTTTATGAAGATTTTAAAAAGGATTTTCCTGATTTGACAGTAGATTCAAAAGATGCTTTCCATGTTCTTTATAGTTCCCAGATAGGGCAAATTGCCCAAACCCTTGGAAATGGATTAAAAGACAGGACAACTAATGTTATCAGTATGTTGAAGTTTTTAATGCGAGCAGCAGGCCCTTATGATGTTTTAGAAGAGACAAATAAAAATCATACAATGCATGAACGTTCTAAACAAATTCAGAAAAAATTTAATGAATTAATAGATAGGGCAAAAATTCTTGCTAAATCTTCTGATAAGATTTTATTTTTTAAATATGGCGGGGATTTGAGTATTAGTGCTGAATTGGCAAATAAATTATGCTATCTGTTTCCAGAAAAGGTTGTTGTTGTGGCTTATATGAGTGGGATTAAGGCGAACGTTTCCATAAGGGGGAAAAACGTAAAAAAGCTTGTTGAACAGGCAATTAAAGGATTGGAGAATGCTACAGGGGGAGGCCACGAGATGGCTGTTGGTGCCCAGGTGAGGATAGAAGATGTTGATAAATTTAAAGAAAATTTAAATAGAATTTTAGTATAGAAAATTATAAAAGTATGGTTTTTCTGTGTAGGTTATGATAAAGCAACTAAGTTACCAGATATGTATGATTAACTTAGTTTGCATTATAACAAAAACAAAAAAATACTCTTCAAATTAATTCAGTCTTTTGATCTGGGTTGAATGGAGAGAGATTTCTTATTTTATCTGGATTTTAAAGGATTTTGTTTTAATTTGAAAAAATTAAAATGAAAATACAGGAGAAAATGGAAAAGGAATTTGTAGAAAAAGAGTTAAATTTGTTAATTGAATTTACTCTAGAATTGGAAAAGGAATTAGATTCTATTGTTCAAAATAAAAGATGATTTATTTAATTAAGAATTTCTCTTATTTGTAATTATGTTAATATGATTTGCCCACATAAACAACAACATCTGCTTTTTTGTTGCAGATTATGCATTTTCCTGTGGCTTTTTCATTTTTGCTTGCCAAAGTTCCCCGCACTTCTGCATTTATTTGCTTTTCAATTATTTCTGCGCATTTTTCCCCTTGAACATCTGTTGAACAGAAATTCACCCTCGCTATTTTCCCAGAATTGATTGTCTTTTTTAATTCCTGTTTTGTTTTGCAATTTGTTATTTTTCCTTTTGTAAAATTATCTGCTTTTTTAAGAAGCCTTTTGTCATAGTCTTGACCTAGTTTTGTTAATTTTGATAATTGGGTTATATTTATTTTTTCTTTTTTTCCAGAATCTCTTGTGAAAAGAGTTAAAGATTTATTTTTTAGCTCTTGTTCCCCAATTTCTAACCTAAATGGAACCCCCTTTAATTCATATTCATTGTATTTTTCTCCAGGACGTTTTTCACTTGCGTCTATTTCTGTTTTTATTTTTAGAGTTTCTAGTGCTGATTTTATTTTTTCTGATTCTTTAAGTATTTTATTCTTGTTTTTGGTTGAATAAATTGGGATGATTATTACTTGAATAGGCGAAATGCAAAAAGGAAGGATGAGTCCTTTATTGTCTCCATGTTGGGAGATTATTGAAACAAGGATTCTTGACATTGCTGGTCCATAAGCTGTTGTGTAAAGATATTCTTCAGATCCAGATTCAGTTTTAAATTTAGCTTCAAAAGCTCTTGAGAATTTCTGCCCCATCATGTGTGTGGAAGGTTGTTGAATTAATTTATTATCTGGCATTAAAACATCTGAGCCAACAGTATATTCTGCTCCTGCAAATTTATCCCATGATGGTCTTTTCATGGCAAAGAACGGAATTCCAAGATTTTGATGCATTATTTTTTCTGTTGTGTCTATGTCTTCTTGAACTTGTGCTTCTGCTTGCTTTTTTGTTGCAAATGCATCATGACACTCTACCCATAATATTTCTCTAGTTCTTATTAAGGGTCTTGTGGCTTTAGTGTCTAATCTAAATACAGAACCTCTTTGATATAATTTCATTGGCAAGTCTCTATGACTTCTTATCCAGAGTTTAAACATTGGGGTGTATAGAGTTTCGCTTGTGGGTCTTAGTGCAAGTTTTCCTTCTCCTTTTATTTTTTCTAGCCAAAAAACTTCCGGAGTAAATCCCTTTATGTGGGAAGATTCTTTTGTTAGGTTTTTTTCTGGAATGACTGTGGGCATAAAAGTTGGTTTGTGGCCCTTGGATTGAATTTCTTTTTCATAGAGTTTATACATGTTTTCAATAATCATTGCTCCCCAGGGTCTTACAACCATGAATCCTTTTACTTTATTTCTAATGTCTACTATTTCTGCTTTTTCAAGAACTTGAGTGTACCACTCACCAAAGTTTTCTTTTTTCACTGTTAATCCTTCTTGCGACTTTTTTGCCATTATAGATAAAAGAAAGTTTGGTATTTAAGATTAACTTTTAGATCATAGCAATATTTAAAAATATTAAAAGAGATTTTATTTTATGACAGAAATGATTAGGCTTGAGGAGGTTATGGGGGTTAAGAAAGCTTTGGAAGATGGGCAATTCGTTATTTCTGATAGATATGTTTATGATAAATATATTATGGAAAAGCTTCCTCAATTAAAACAAAATAATTATCCAAAATCTCTGTATGATAATAAAGCTCCTGGTGAAAATAAATTAGATCATATATTGCCTTGTGCTTATTTATGGGGAAATACTTTTTCTGGAGTTTGTTGGTTAGAGTTTCTACATGATGATAATTGGTTTGTTCAGAGTTCTCATTTGAAGATAAAAAAATTCTTAAAAATGGAATCTTGTGAAGAATTTTAAATTAGTGTTTCTCCTAAAAATTCTTCAGATATACTATTTGTAGTGTCTTTTATATAATTTGATTCTAATGCAAATCCTAGGCTTTCTCCCCCACCTATTTTAAAATTGTTTATGCCTATGACTTCTCCTTGTTTATTTATTAGAGGACCCCCTGAATTTCCGGGATTTAATGCTGCATCTGTTTGAACATATGCTTCTATTTGACTTGGTCCTTGTCTGTGAACTCCAGAAACAATTCCTTCTGAGACAGAAAATTGTAATCCAAGGGGATTTCCAATTGCAATTACTTTTTCCCCTATTTGAATATCATTTGAATTACCTAGGCTTAGTTTTTCGTATCTCCCAGGTATTTTTAATAAAGCTATATCAAATTGTTTATTATATCCAATAAATTCTGCTTCTATGGCTTCTTGATTGTAGGTTAGGGCATAGACTTCAGAGCTTCCTGCTAGAACATGAGAATTAGTAACAATGTACCCTTCTGAAGCAATGATGAATCCTGTGCCTTGACCAACATTTGTTCTGATTGTGACAACTGATTTTATTGATTCTTCTATTATGCCTGAGAAATCTTCACTTGCTGACGTTTTTAGTAAGTCTACTTCTTGATTAATTGAGCCGAGTTCAACATCTAGGCTAGATAAACTTTCTTTTGTTTGTATTAGGTTTTTTGTTAGTGAGTTAAATTTGCTTTGTGTGTCTGCTTGAAGTCCTATTATGTCTTTTTCTAGACTATTGTAGCTTAGTTGAAGTTGTCCATATAGCACATAAATTAATAAGCTGTTTGCTATTATTGTGAGAATTAAGAATCCACTCACCCCCCCTATCATCCATTTATGGTGTCTTTTTAATGGCATTTTACATTATATACTAAGAAATAACATATAAAAACCTTAAGTTTTTATTTAGATTAAGGGCGCATAGTTTAATGGATAGAATTTCCGGTTTCGGCCCGGTTGGTGGAGGTTCGATCCCTCCTGCGCCCGTTTTTAAAATGAAAAAATCAAAAGCAGTTCCAGGAGATTATGTAGAAGTGCATTTGACTAGATTAATTTATGAAGGAGTTCTTTTGGAAGTTCCTGAGTCTGAGAAATCTATGATCTTGTTGAAGTTGGATAATGGATACAATATTGGATTGTCTAAAAAAGATATTTTAGAGATTAAGCTTATTAAAAGAGCTAAAGAAGAAAAAAGTAAAATTGAAATAAAAAAAGATCCAGGTAAGCCAAATATTGCCATGATTATTACCGGGGGAACAATTGCCGCAAGACTAAATCCAAGAAAAGGGGGGGTGGATTGGTTGACAAGTTCTGAGGATTTGTTTAAATTTTATCCTGAATTATTTGAAAAGGTTAATGTTTCTAGGGTTGAAATTCCTTTTATGAAAGCTTCTGAAGATATGGATTTTAAAGATTGGCAAAAGCTTGCGCGAGTTGTTCAAAAGTTATTGAATGATCAACAGATTAAAGGAGTCGTAATTACCCATGGAACTGATTTTTTACATTATACTGCTGAAGCTTTGTCTTTCTTTTTGAGGGATTTGAATAAGCCAGTTGTTTTAACTTATAGCCAGAGATCTATTGATAGGGCTTCAAGTGATGCTAATTTAAATTTGCAGTGTTCTGCTTTGGCTGCGATTTCAAATATTGCTGAGGTTATGCTTGTTGGCCATGCTAATTCTAATGATGATTTTTGTTATGCAATGCCTGGAACGAAAGTAAGAAAACTTCATTCTTCTAGGAGAGATGCTTTTAGAGTTGTTAATTCTAAGGTTTTTGCTAAGATTTTTAGTAGTAAAATGGAAATTTTAAGTGAGCATAAAATTAGAAATAAAGGGAAAGTTAAACTAGATTTGGATTTTGAAGACAAAGTCGCGTTAGTTAAATTTTATCCAGGGCAAGATCCAGACATACTGGATTATTATGTTAAAAAAAAGTATAAAGGAATAGTCTTAGAGATGGGGGGATTGGGGCATGTTGCGACTAAAAGGGCTAGAAATTCTTGGACAAAGAAGTTAACAGAAGTTCAGAAAAAGGGTTTGATTGTTTGTGCTACTGCCCAGACAATTAATGGAAGATTAGATCCTTTGGTTTATTCTAATGGTAGGGAATTGTTAGAGACAGGAATTATCTATCTAGAAGATATGTTGAGTGAGACAGCCTTAATTAAGTTAAGTTGGGTTTTAGGACATAAAGATTGGAATGTTAAAGAAAAAATGTTAGAAAATGTTTCTAAAGAATTTGGGGATAGATTGGGGTGATTATTTTTTATATTTTCTTCTTAATATTAGATTCTTAATTTCCCGAATTTCTTTTTCTGCTTTTTTATTTATTTTATAATCAAATTCTGCTTTTGCTCTATCTCTCTGGGTTTGTCTGTTCTGGCTCATTAATATGATTGGTGCTTGGATAGCTGCAAGGCAAGATAATGCTAGATTTAATAAGATAAATGGGTATGGATCAAAAGCTCCTGTTTGTTTGTATTGGATTAGATAATATCCATTGATAAACATCCATGCACCAATAAAAATGAAGAAAATTATTATAAATGTCCAGCTTCCTGCCCAATTTGTGATCTTATCTGATGCTTTTTGTCCAAAGGTTCTTGGCCCCCTAAAAATTGGATGTTTTAATTTAAAGAAGAGTTTTTCTCTTAATTCTTTTTTTGCTTTCTTTTCTTCATCCTTTTTCATATTTATACAGGGAAAAGGTTTTTTATAAACTTTACCAAAAAAGTAATAAACTCTTTTGTTTTGTTAGCTTAATGCAGTTAGATTATGAAAAACTTGGATTTAAGTCAGGATTAGAAATTCACCAGCAGCTTGATACCAATAAACTATTTTGTAATTGTCCTTTTTTGTTAAGAAAAGATGAACCTGATTTTGAAATTAAAAGAAGACTTCATGCAGTAGCAGGAGAGAGCGGAAAAGTTGATATAGCTGCCAAACACGAAGCTAGTTTAGACAAGGATTTTATTTATCAAGGATATGATACTACTTGTTTAGTTGAGTTAGATGAAGAACCGCCTCACGAAATTAATTCAGAAGCTTTGGAAATAGCTTTACATATTTCTTTATTATTAAATTGTGAGATTCAGCCAATTACCCAGGTAATGCGAAAAACAGTTATTGATGGTTCTAATACTTCTGGTTTTCAGAGAACCGTTATGATAGCAAGGGATGGTTATATTGAAACAAGTAAAGGTAAGGTGGGTATCTGGTATATTTATTTAGAAGAAGATGCTGCTAGAACAATTAGTGAGGACGAGAATTCTAAAACTTATAGGTTAGATAGATTGGGGGGTCCGATGGTTGAAGTTGTGACAGCTCCAGATATAAAAGATGCAGAACATGTAAAAGAAGTTGCTTTGAAAATAGGAGATATTTTAAGGAGTTGTAAAGTTAAAAGAGGTATTGGAACAATTAGACAAGATATTAATGTTTCAATAAGAGGGCACCCAAGAGCTGAAATTAAGGGTTTTCAGGATCCAAAGGTATTTCTTGAAGTTGTGAATAAAGAGATTGAAAGGCAATTAGGAAATGTAGGAAAAAAAATAAAAACAAAGCCAGAGGTAAGAGGAGCAAATGAAGACAATACAACTAAATTTCTAAGACCAATGCCAGGAGCAGCTAGGATGTATCCTGAGACAGATCTTCCTATTTTAAAGATTTCTCAACAAGTGATTAATCAGGCTAAGAAATCTCTTCCTATGTTAAGAAGTGACTTACAATCTGAATTAAGAAAAGAAGGGCTTAGTGAAGAGTATATTAGGATGTTGTTTAAGCAAAACAAGATCGAAGAATATAAGGAACTTTTAGAAGTAATTAATAAGCCCCAGTTAATTGCAAAGACTCTTTTGGTTTTTCCAAAAGATATTGCTAAAAGAAAAAATAAATCTTTAGCAGAAGTTGAAAAGATTTTAGAAGATAATTATAATGGTGTTTTTTATTTAGTCAAAAGAAGACAAATTTCTGAGTCTCATGTTAAAGATGTTTTAAGTGCTATTGTTGATGGAAAGGGCTTAGATGATGCAATTAAACTTGAGAAAGTAGATATTGGTGATGTTGAGGAAAAAATCCATAAGATTATTAAGGAAAAACCAGGACTTTCTGAAAAAGCTTATATGGGGTTAGTTATGAAGGAATTTAAGGGTCAGATTGATGGTAAACAAGTTATGGAGATAATTAAGAAATTTGTAAAATAAGTTTATTTGATATTATTTTAATTTTTTTTCTAAGATTTCTTTGGCTATTTTAAAGTCAGCTCTTTTGTTTGTCAATCTCATAATTTGTCCGACTAAAAAATTAATTGCCCAAGATTTTCCATTTTTGTAATCTTCTACTGCTTTTTTGTTTTCTTTTATAACTTTTATAGCTAATTTTTCTATTTCTTGTTTTCCTGAAATTGTTGAATGTTTTTTAAGATCTTTTTTTGGTGAAAAAGATTTTGGAATAAATTTTCTTAAAATTTCTTGTGCTTTGAGTTCTGTTATTTCTTTTTTCTCTATTAAGTTTAACAGTTCTATGAAATGTTCTGGTTGTATGTTGACTTCATCTAGTTCTTTTTTATTGTAGTTTAAAATGTTGAGCAGTTCCACAATTACCCAGCGTATTGCTAGGCTTGGATCTGATTTTTCTATTATTTTTTCAAAAAATTCAACAATTTCTATTTTCTTAGTTAGAATTTGAGCATATTTTTTTCCTACTTTGTATTTTTTAATTAATTTTTCTAGTTTTGTTTTTGGTGTTTCTGGTAAAGATGCTTTTAGACTTTGTATTCTTTTTTTATTTATTTTTATTGTTGGAAGATCGGGGTCAGAAATAAATCTATAATCTTGAGCTTCTTCTTTCGATCTCATTTTGGCTGTTGTTTTTCTTGATTCATCATATCTTCTTGTTTCTTGTTTTCTTGGTAAATCTTTATGTTGCCTTTTGATTTCATATTCGATTGCATTTTTTATGTTGTTTAGGCTGTTGATGTTTTTTACTTCTACTCTTTCTCCACCTTTAATTGATATATTTACATCTGCTTTTAATCCTGCAAATTTATCAATTGTTTTTATATAACTTAAAACAGAAATTAGTTCTTTTAACCATTCTATTACTTGTGTTGAATTTTTAAAATCTGGTTCTGTTACAATTTCTATTAAAGGGGATCCTGAACGATTATAGTCAATTCCTCCTGTTTTTGGGTTCCATGCTGCAGGGTCTTCTTCTAAATGAACTTCTGTTATTTTTATTCCTAAAAATTTTCCTTTTTCTCCATTTGGAATTGCATGGGGGCCAGACATTGTATTTTGATATCCTTTTGGCAGATCTGGCCAATCATAATGTTTCCTTTGCCAAGTTATTTTTTCATTGATTTTGCACCCTAAAATTAGGGCTATTTTAATTGCCTTATCTAGTGCTTCTTTATTTGGGAGTAGGGGTTTGGCTCCTGGTTGTCCTGTACAAATTGGACAAATATTTATATTTGGTTTTGAATGTTTGATTCCGTGTTCAGCTTTGCATGTACAAAATAATTTTTCTTTTGTTGCAATATAACCATGAATTTCTAAACCTATTTTTGCCATAATTGTTTGACGGGCTAGTTATTTAATAAACTTTTTATTCTGTGCTTTTAGCAAAGATTTATAAATTATTTCTCTAGATTATCTTTATGGTAAAATCAAGAATTTTGTTAATAAAAACAGGCGGAACAATAGCGCAAAAACCAGATGTAAATGGAGTTCTAAATGTTTCTTCTGCTGATTATCTTATAAAAGTGGGGGGTTTGAGAGATCTAGCGAATGTAGATGTAAAAGATGTGGGATCTATCGATAGTACAGATATGGAAACAAATTTACGATTTGAAAATTCTGGAGATAAAGGGAAAGATAGGGCAGCAATTGCAGGGGAAATTTATAAAAATGCTTCAAAATATGATGGTTTTGTTGTTGTTCATGGCACAGACACAATGGTTGAAACAGCTGCCGCATTAACTTATATGCTTCCTAATTTTAGAAAGCCGATTGTATTGACTGGCTCTCAAAGATCTGCTTGGGTTCCTAGGAGTGATGGCCCTAATAATGTTTTTACTGCAGTGCAAACAGCTACAAAAGATTTGGGAGAGGTTGCGGTTGTCTTTGGAAATTATGTTTTAAGAGGAACACGTGCTAAAAAAATTGATGAAGAAGGTTTTGATGCTTTTCATAGTCCAGGTGTTGAACCTATTGGAAAAGTAATTGCCTTAGAAGAGGGGGTAAGACTCGCTCCACACGCAATCAAAAGAAAGAAGTTTAGACCCAAATTATTTACAGATTTTGATACAAGAGTTTTTAATTATGATCATGTTTCTGGAGCTACTATAGATGGCGTTTTAAATGATATTGCTAAAGGTAATGAAGTACAAGGCATTTTAATGGGGGGTTTTGGTGCAGGGAATATTCCAAGCAGATTACTTGGATTTATTAAAACTGCTAAGGAAAACTATAAACCTGTTTATGTTTATACAAAATGTGATATTGGTGCTGCAGACATGGGACTTTATGCTGTGGGGGCTGCACCTTTGCAAGCAGGAGCTATTCCTGCAGGAGACATGACCCCAGAAGCTTTAGGTCAGAAACTGATGTGTGCTTTGGGGATAGGGAGAAAATTCAAAGGCCAGAAAAGGTTAGATTTTATAGAGTCGCTTATAAGAACTCCCTTTAATGGGGATATTACTGTTACAGAAGCAAGGAAATAATTTTAATTCTTCTTATAGAAATTATTAAAAACTATTAAACACACTTTTTAATATGGGGGATTTAAATTTAGACAAGTTTGATAAAAAGAGAAATCTAATAAGAAGTGTTTTTAGTAATAAGAAAAAAGAAGTGGAAATTGCTGGCTGGGTGTCTAATACCCGTGCATTGGGGAAAATAAGGTTTATTCTTTTAAAGGATTTTTCTGGAGAAATTCAGATTACTGCAATAAAAGGCAAAACAGATAAAAAAGTTTTTGAGGTAATGGATAAAGTTACAAGAGAATCTGTTGTTTATGTTAGAGGTTCTGTAAAAGATTCAAAACAAGCGCCAGGAGGGAAAGAAGTTATTCCAAATGAGATAAAAGTTATTGCGGGGGCAGAAAAATTGCCTATTGATGTTTCTGATTTTTCTAAGACAGATATTTCCAAGAGGCTTGATTATCGGTTTTTAGATTTACATAGAAAAAAGATTCAAGCAATTTTTAAAATACAATCAACAGTTTCAATGGCTTTTAGAGAATATTTTGTTGATCAAGATTTTATTGAGATGCAGCCTCCTTTGGTTATTGGCTCAAGTAGTGAGGGGGGAACAGAATTATTTGAAGCAAAATATTTTGAGAAAAAAGCATATCTTGCACAAAGCCCTCAATTGTATAAGCAAATGGTTGCTTGCTCTATGGAAAAAGCCATGACTATTGCTCCTGTTTGGAGAGCAGAAAAACATAATACTGTCAGACATTTAAATGAATGTAGGCAAATGGATATTGAGGTGGCCTTTGCAAATACCATGATTGTTATGAAAAAATTAGAAGAAGTTGTGAAGTATGTTGTTAAAAAAGTTTTAGAAAAAAATAAACCCGAATTAGATTTTTTAGAAATTAAGTTGAAAATTCCTAAAGCAAAATATATGACTTTTGCAGAAGCATCTTCTTTGATGAAGAAGAAGAAGGTTCATGTTGGAGAAGACGATTTAACAGGAGAAGCTGAGAAAAAATTAGACGAGTTATTCCCAGATACAATTGTGTTTGTTTATGATTGGCCTCTTTCTGGTAAACCATTTTATATTATGCCTAAAGATGAAAAGGTTAATGCAAAGTTAAGTGAGGGTTTTGATGCAGTCTATAAAGGAATGGAGATTTCTTCAGGAGGTCAACGGATTCATCTGCCTGATTTATTAATTTCCAGATTAAAAGCAAAGAAACTCAATATTAAGAATTTTAAGGCATACATTGATAGTTTTAGATTTGGAGCTCCTCCTCATGCAGGATGGTCAATTGGTCTTGAAAGATTTACTCAAGTTCTTTTAAGTTTGAAAAATGTTAGGGAGGCTTGCATGTTTCCTAGGGATAGGGACAGGTTGGTTCCTTGAAATGAAAAAAGAGTATATTAAAGATATTTTAAAGAGAAAAAACAAGGATGTTGTTCTTTATGGTTGGATAAAGTCTAAAAGAGTTTCTAAAGAGATTGTTTTTTTGGATGTTGTAGATTCTTCTGGCCAGATGCAAGCTGTTGTAGATAAAAAGAATGTTTCTTCTTGGAATTTGGCTAATCAAATAGCTCCTGAATCTTCTGTCCTAATTAAAGGAGTTTTGAAGCGGGGAAAAAATAATCTTGAAGTAGGAGTAAAAACTATTCAATTGGTGGGAGATGCAAAATTAAATTTATCTCCCCGTCCGAGGCAAGATTTTGATATTTTTGGTTCATCCTATGCAGATTATGTTTTGAAAAATAGACATTTGTTTTTGAGGAATCCGAAGTTGCAGGCAGTATTAAAATTTAAGCATAAATTTCTTATTAATCTTCATAAGTGGTTTACTGAAAGAGAATTTTTGTTTTTGGATGCTCCGGTATTAACTGAGCTTTTATTGTATGATGATGATAGTGCCTTTAAATTAGACTATTCTGACAAAATTAGTGGCAAGCAGGAAGTGTTTTTGTCTCAATGCAATACTTTTCAATTGGAGGCCGCAATACACTCTTTTGAAAAAGTATACAACATGACTCCTTCTTTTAGGGCAGAGCACAGCAAATCTAGCAGACATTTAAGAGAATACTGGCATTTGAAGGTTGAAATTGCTTGGGCAAATCTGGATGATTTGATTAAAATAGCAGGGGAAATGTTATATGCGGTGGCTAAGAATACTGTTGAGGAGTGTGGAAATGAGTTGGAGGTTTTAGGGGTTAAGGTAGATTTGGATAAACTGAAGCCCCCATATAAGCAAATAACTTATGATGAAGCATTGAAAATTATTCATTCAAAAGGCAACAAGATGAAATGGGGGAAGAGTTTTGGTGTTGAGGAAGAGATGATTTTAACCAAAGAATTTGGGGAGAATTTTTTGTTTATTCGAGGAATCCCCTGTAGTGCAGAAGGCTTTCCTTTTTCTAGAGATAAATCAAATATTAAAATTACTCGAACTTGTGATTTAATTGCCCCTGAAGGATTTGGAGAACTCTTGGGTACAGCAGAAAAAATTACTGACAAAAAAGAATTATTAGAAAGGATGAAGGAAAAAGGAAAAACCACTCCTGAGCAAATGAAAAGATATCAATGGTATGTTGATTTGAGAGATTATGGAATTATTCCTCATGGAGGTATAGGAATGGGCATAGAAAGGGTTGTAAGGTATTTACTAAAAATCCCCCATGTTAGGGATACTATTTCATTTCCGAGGCTTTATGGAAGGTACCCCAACCCTTAAAATGACTTTTGAAAAGAAGGGAATAGATTACATGTATGACTTATATCTGGCAACTTCTAAAAAAAAATTTACCAAAGTAGTTGTCTGTCCTGAATTGTATCCTTACGCGAAATTAATTTATGAAGCTTATGACAATCCTATTAGTTTAATAGATAATTCTGGAAAATTGTTATTTTCTAGGAAAAAGAGGAAAAAACCTTTTTTTGTTTTTTTAGTGAGTAGTGGAAAAGATTCTTTAGCTACTTTTTTTAAACACAGAAAAAAACAAAAAAAACAAAATAAGTTGGTGCATGTTCTTAATATAAATCCCCTGTATCCTTTTGAAAAGAAATTGGCTAAAAGAATTTTTAAACTTTTAAGGTTAAATGTAGATTTTTTTAATTTTAAACTGAGAAAAACGGGATTATGGCTCCCTGAATCAGTTATAAAAAATCAAATGATTTATGCTTTTGTTTTAGAGAAATTAGATTTTCTCCCTTTGGCTATTGGATTTGGGGGGACTAGATATGTTGGACCGCAATCTATGGCTTTTTTTCATGATAATTTTTTGGCTTTCAAACTTTTCCATGAGTTTGCAAACAAAGCCTGGGGAACCCATAAATTACTTCCTTTTTTAGATGACGAAATAATGGCTTATCAAATTTTGTTTAAAAAAGCTCCTACTTCAGTTTTAAATATTTTGGGGAGTTGTATGGCAGATTATAAGGAGAAAGGTAAAATAAAAAGATCGGTAGAAACGAAGTTTAACTTTTCTATCTCTAACAAATATGAATGTGGGAAGTGCTATAAGTGTGCAGAAAAAGCGATCATTGAAGATAAATTTTTAAACAAAAAATATCCAAAAAAATATCTTTCTTTTTGTAAAAAGATAATTTCTGATAAAATAAAAGAAACTTTGAAATTAAATGGATATCCTGCTAGTTGTTTAAAACAGAGGTTTCCAAAACACTATTTGGAACGAATGGGTTTCCGCAATTAATCTTATAAATACCTAGTTCTTTTTTAATTAATGGCAGATTTCCTATTTCATAAGGTTTCAGAAGCAGAAAAAAAACAAATTCAAAAGCAGGCAAAGGTTCTTATGGATAAATTTTCCCAGAGGCTTTCTAAGATTGGGAAGCAAATAGATGACCCTCTAATTGAGAGGGGAGAAGGAGAAAGAAGAGAGGGAGGAGAAAAAATAGATTTTTCTAGGAAAATTATGTTTGAGAATGCTCCCAATAAAAATAAAGATTTTTTTGTTGTAGAGAGAAAATCATGGTAGTTGTTGAAAAGTTAAAAATTTATTTAGAAGAAATAAAGAAAAATGATAAACAAGGAAATAAAATAAATTCCTTTTTACAATTAAATCCTGATGTTCTAGAACAAGCCAAGGCCATTGATTCTAAAAAAAATAAAGGAAAACTTTTTGGAAAGGTTATTGGGGTTAAGGCTAATATTAATGTTGAGGGTATGAATATAAGTTGTGCTTCTAAAACTTTGGAAAAATATAAGGCTCCTTATGATGCTACTGTGATTAAGAAAATTAAGCAAGAAGAGGGTTTGATTTTGGGTTTAACAAATATGGATGAATTTGCTTCAGGAGGAAGTGGGGAAACTTCTGCATTTGGGGCTGTTAAAAATCCCAAGGTCTTAGGCTTGATTCCTGGGGGATCTAGTGCTGGAAGTGCTGCTTCTGTTGCTGCGGGTTTTTGTGATGTGGCTTTGGGCAGTGATACAGGTGGGAGCATAAGAAATCCAGCAAGTCATTGCGGGGTTGTTGGATTAAAACCGACTTACTCAAGTGTTTCAAGATATGGTTTAATTGATTTGAGTATGGGTTTAGATCAAATTGGTGTTTTGGCTAGGAGTGTAGGTGATGTGGCATTGTTTTTTTCAATTATCCAGGGCAAAGATGAAAAAGATGCAATAAGTCAGGCTAGTGAGAAAATAAATTTGAAAGCCATTGAAAAAATTCCCAAGGCAATAACAGTGGGAGTTTTGGATTTTAAAATACAAGATAAGAGAATTCAGAAATTGATTGATGAAAAAGTTAAACAGGTAGCAAAAACTAATTCTTGGAAAATAAAAAAAATTAAAATTAATAATATTGATCTTGCTGTTGAGACTTATTATCCTTTAGTATATGTTGAGTTTTTTTCTGGAACAAGGCGTTTTGATGCTAGAAGATACGGTCAGAAAATTGAAGATGTTGCGGGGTCAGAGGTATTAAGAAGGATTTTGGGGGGGAGTGAGATTTCAAAAGCAGAATATCGTGGAAGATATTATCATTTGGCATTGAAAGCAAAAAAACTAATTAAAGAAGAATTTGAACAGGCATTTAAAAAAGTAGATTGTATTATTTCTCCTACTGTTCCCAAACTTCCCCATAAGATTGGTGAAAAGATTTCTGTTGAAGACATGTATGAGTATGATGCTTTAACTGCACCTGCAAATCTTGCTGGAAATTGTGCTATTTCTATTCCTTGTGGAACTGTGGACAATATTCCTGTAGGGATGCAGATAATGTGTGATAAGTTTAAAGAACAAAAACTCTTGCAAATAGCAAGAAGTTTTGAAAAGATTTTTCTTTGACTTTTTGTCCCTAGAAAGGGGAAAGGTAGTTTTAAAAACTAGAAAGTCAGATAGATTTATTTAAAATTGGAGGGATTTTAAATGCCTGAAGACGAATATGAAGATGATGAAGATGATGAAGATGAAGAGGATGATTGATCTTAATTAACCTTTTAAACTTTATTTTTTTATTAATTTCCTATGTTAAAGAATCTTTATACTGTTATAAGAAAAACAGGGGGTTATATTCCTACTGTGAGAGTTTCAAATAGTGATTTTCTTAAGGGTGAATTTTATGGGTCTGATGGCAAAAAAGTAAAATATACTAGTGGTCCTAAAGAAGGACAAGAAAAACCAATTGAAGAAATTGTCCAGACTTTTGAAAAAATAACTGGAATAAAAGAGAGGAGATATGTTACAGATGATCTTAATGCATCTGATATTGGAACTTTAGCTGTAAAGGAATTTTTTAATGGTTCTGACATAGAAAATCTAAAATATATTATATTTGCACATAATTTTGGGGATATAAGTGCAGAGAATAAAAGATCTGAATTTGTTCCTAGTTTGGGTGCAAGAGTTAAACTTAATCTTGGAATTGAAGATCCAAATGTAATTGCTTATGATTTGCCTTTTGGCTGTCCTGGTTGATTAGAGGCTTTTATTCAAGCAGATGAAAGATTAAAAAAAGGTGAAAAAGCATGGGCTATTGGTGCAGAAACACTATCAAGGGTTTCTCCTAGTGAGGATATGGATGGTATGCTTTATTCTGATGGATCAGGAGCTGCAGAACTTGAAAAAATTGAAAGTGATAAACCTGTTGGGGTCTTATCTCATGTGACTCATTCTGATAGTTCTTATCTCTTGAAAATGGGAAGATCATATAATCCAAATCATAAAGGAAATGAATTATTTTTAAAAATGAATGGGCATGCTCTTTATGAATATGCTTTAAGGAATGTTCCAAAGGTTGTTAAAAAAAGCCTGGATAAAGCAGGGTTAAAACTAAAAGATGTGAAAAAGATTTTAATTCATCAAGCTAATGAGAAAATGGATGAAGCAATAGTAAAGCGCCTGTTTAAGTTATATGGTGAAAAACCTAGTGCAGAGGAAATTAGGAATATTATACCAATGATAATTTCCTGGTTAGGAAATAGTTCTGTTGCCACTTTGCCAACATTGCTTGATTTAGTACTTAAGGGAAAAGTAAATAATCATGGTTTAAATCCCAGAGATATTGTTGTTTTTGCTTCTGTTGGAGGGGGAATGAATATTAACTCTCTTGTTTATAAGATGCCTTGGGCTTAGAAATACTTTTAAACTGGAACTTGTTTTTGATAATATGAAAATAGATGATATAGAGATAAAATGGCTTGGACATGCAGGGTTTTTAATTAAAAACTCAAAAGTAATTTATGTTGACCCGTATAATATTAAAGAAGATTGCGAAAAAGCAGATTTGATCTTAATTACACATAGTCATTATGATCATTGCAGTGTGGCTGATTTAAATAAAATTGTAAAAGAAGGAACAAGGATTGTGGTGACAGCAGATTGTCAAAGTAAATTAATGCATTTTGATGTGCCAATTAAAATAGAAATTATTGAGGCTTTGCAAGAATTGGTTTTTGGGGATGTTAAAGTATCTGCTTTTCCAGCATATAATACAGATAAACCTTTTCATCCAAATGATGAAGCCTGGATTGGTTATTTAATAAAAATGAATAATCTTCTTATTTATCATGCAGGAGATACAGATGTGATTCCTGAGATGCAAAAACTTACTGGTTTTAAACAAGCAGATAAGAAGTTTATTGCTTTGCTTCCTATAGGAGGAAGATTTACAATGAGTGTTGAAGAAGCTGTTGATGCAGCTAAAATAATTAAGCCAACTTTAGCAATTCCAATGCATTATGGAAGTATTGTTGGAAGTGAAGAAGATGCTAAGGAATTTGTAGAACTTTGTAAAGAGGAAGGAGTAGAAGCTGAGATTTTGGAGAAAGAATGAATCCTGATTTTCTTAAAAGAAAAAAAGATATTTTATCTAAGCAAGATAAATCTTCTAAGCAAGGTTATGATGAGAAAATTAAAGATCTTTGTGAAAAGATAAATCAAAAACAAAATTATTATACAACTTCATCTTGTTCTGGGAGAGTTGTGGTTGTGAAAGATATTTCTAAGAGTCCGGGGGTTTTTTTATTTGCTAGTCATGATTTAATTGATTTTGAGAATCTAAAAAAAGAGTTAGAAGGGATTAAGGATAATGGTATTTTTAAGCAGGAGCCCTGTATACTTCATGTTGCATGTAGAGAATTTAAAGATGCTGAGAAATTATTGAAAAAGGCCCAGCTTGGGGGATGGAAAAGAAGTGGCATTATTTCAAGTAAAGATAAATTTATTTGTGAATTGCTTAGTACTGAAAAACTTGAATTCCCAATTGCTGATAAGGGAAAATTATTAGTTGATGATGATTTTTTGAAAGTAGTTGTTGAGAAGAGCAATGAGAATCTTGAGAAGAGCTGGGAGAAGATTGGAAGATTGAAGAGTTTGTTGTGATTTAGTATCTAAATATTTATAATATTTTTCTTATTTGTTTCTTTATGGCAGGTTATTAAGGGAGTTTAAGGGTTGTGTTTGTCCTACCTATCTTACTAAGACTGGAGATAGTTATTCTGAGTCAACAGTTCTCTGTTGTGAAGCAGCAGGTAAAAGACATACTTTTAATGTTGAATGGGTGAAGATAAATTAGATTGGCTTGCTAAAGTCTATAGTGAAGATTTAATGCAGGCTCGTGCAGATGGGATTAAATGTTTTGTTAAGGAGATACAAAAGAAACAAAAAAGTATCGAGGATTTTATTGGGGGATGGGGAACGAATTTAAATCATTGTTAAATGAAGATAAAAGTTAATTTAATAAATCATTTTACATTATCTAATTCATGTATCCGCAGACACATTTATTGTTTTCATATTTTGTTGCATTGATATTTGTAAAGTTTACAGTCTTTGACCATAACACAGCTATTTTTGTTGCACTTGTTGCACTGCTTATTGATGTTGACCATTACTTAACTTTTATTTTCAAATACAAAGAAATGGATTTTAAGCATGCTTGGAATAAGGCAGTTAAAGGAGTCTATAAGGGTAGAAGTTTTATTCACCATAAGATCGGTTTTGCTGTAATTACTGCTATTGTTGTGGTTTTGTATTTTATAGATAGGAATTTATTTTGGATTATTGGACTTGGGTATTATTCCCATATGTTTTTAGATTATGCGCATCTTAATTTCTTAAAGATTAGAGGAAAGATGACTTTCAAAGAGTTTGGGATTGTAGAAAGAATAGGTAAGTTTGAGGTTTTACTTGATGTTTTTTTAATTATTGGCATTATTCTGCTGTTTCTGTGATATGTGTTAAAACAGCAAAATCTTTAAATACAATTACCTATTTTCCAGGTTATATAGTTACAAGGAGGTATAAAATATGGTTTTAGATTTTGCAAAAGAGGCAATAGAAAAAACAGATTCCCATAGTATTAACTTTGATGAATTAAGAGCTGGTAAGGCTAATATTAAAGTTGTTGGTGTTGGGGGAATGGGAGGAAACGGAGTTACCTGGCTTTTTAATAAAGGGATCAATGGAGCTACAATTTATGCAGTAAATACAGATGCACTTCATCTTAGTGTTACAAAAGCAGATGAAAAAGTTCTCATTGGTAAAGAATTGACTAGAGGTTTGGGTGCTGGTGGAAAACCCAAGATAGGTAGAGAAGCTGCTAAAGAGGCTGTTGTCGATTTAAAGAAAACAGTTGGTGGAGCAGACATGGTTTTTGTTATTGCCGGATTAGGCGGTGGAACCGGAACAGGTGCAGCCCCAGTAATTGCACAGATGGCTAAGGAAACTGGTGCAGTTGTTATTGGAGTTGTTACAATGCCGTTTGAATCAGAAAGAGCAAGAATTGATAAAGCAGAATTTGGTTTGCAAGAATTAAGAGAAGTGACTGATACTTGTATTGTTCTAGACAATAATAGACTTGTTGATATTGCTGGACAATTACCTATTGAGCAAGCTTTTGCTGTTGCTAATGAATTAGTAAGTACTATGGTAAAAGGAATTGTTGAAACTATTACTTTGCCAAGTTTAATTAATTTGGATTATGCAGATGTTTCCTCAATTATGAAGAATGGTGGTGTTGCTGTCATTGGTATTGGAGAAGCAGATACCCAAGATCGTGTTAATGAAGCTGTAAAGCAAGCCCTAACTCATCCTCTACTTGATGTGGATTATGCAGGTGCTGGCGGAGCTTTAATACATATTACTTGTGGTCCTGACTTAAAGCTAGAAGAGTTTGATTTGATAGGAAGAATTGTTTCTGAAAACCTGAGCCCAGATGCACAGGTAATTATTGGAGCGAGAATTAGCAAGGACTTTGTTGGTAAGGTTAGAGTGATTACAATTATGACAGGAGTTAAGTCTCCATATGTCTTAGGAAGCGAGGTTGAACAGGAATCAATTCCTGTTTCTAAGGAAATGTCTGATTTAGGTATTGAAGTTTTAAGATAAATTTATTCTAGCCTGCATTTGCGGGCTTTTTTTCTTTTTTGGAGTTTTTTTTCTAAATATTAATTAAAATAGAAGTAAGAGAAAGAGCTATAATAATTCCAAGACAAACCCAAGGACCTATTCTTTTTTCATATTCTTTGTTTTCCATTATTCTATTTATTTCGTATTGTAGATAAAAGATGTTGAAGATAAGTGTGAAAAACCATGAAATTTTTTTTGTAACTCCTTTTTTAGTAAGGGTTTCATTTATTATTGTTCTTATACAGAAGGACATAAATAAAACTAAAATAAGGATGAAGAGGGCTATAATTGAATAAATTATTGCTATAATTGTAAAAATTGAAGCATAATCCAGGTTTGGTTTTGTAATGGCTAAAGTGCTAAAGACAAATAATAAGATTAAGATAGGGATAGCGACAATTGTAATAATTAAATAAATAACTGTGAGTGTTTCTTTTAATTTTTTTTGGGTTCCCAAAGTGTTTAATTCTCTTGATTTTTTAATAAACCATATTGCAGAATAAATATTAAGAGTTATGGTAGATAAGATCCATAATAATGCCACGTTCTTTTTTTGGGGTGGGGTTTGTTGTTCTTGATCTTTCATTTAAACATCTAGCTTTTTAGCAGGTTTTAGTTTTGTATTGCTATAAGCATTAAAATAAAGAATATTGTCTAGGTCTATTTTTATTTTTTTTGTAGGTTTTTTCTCAAACTCATATCCAATAGGAAAGAGAGCTTCTACATTGACTTCTTTTGGTATTGATAATGCTCTTTTTACTTGACTTTCTACAAAATGGCCTACCCAACAGCTTGAGAGTTTTGCTTCTTGAATTTTTAATAAGAAATTTTGAATTGCTGCGCCTGCTTGTTGCCTTGTGTAGGTTTTTCCTTTTTCTCCATAACTATTTATTGTTCTTGAAGGGTTTGAACAGGCCACCACAACATAATGTGCTTGCGCAATAAAATTTTGTTGTGCTGCTTTTGCTAATTTTTTTATTTTTTCTTTATCATCGACTATAATAAATTTTACAGTGTAATTATTTCCTGCCATTGGAGCATAGCGCGCAGCGTTTATGCATTCAATTATCTTTCTCCAGTCTGGTTTTTTATTGCTGAATTTTCTTACACTTTTTCTAGATTGTATTGCTTTGTCTAATTCCATGAAAAAATTAAGAAATATGGTTATAAAAATGTTTTTGAATTCGTAACCTTTAAAAGTAAATAGAATTTATCATTATCATGTCCCCGTGGCTCAGTTGGTTAGAGCGATCGGCTGTTAACCGATAGGTCGGAGGTTCGAGTCCTCCCGGGGACGTTTACCTCTTCAACCCTAAATCAATTACTGGTTTGACTTGGTGTTTTTCAAGATGAGCATATACATTTGAATGTTTTGATCCTTTGATAATTAAGATGATTGCTTCTTGAGCATTTTCAATATTTTCTGCATCTCCAACTATGCCTATTTTATTATCTTTTAATTCAAAATAACATTTTGTTAACTGACTTAGAGTTTGGAGTGCTTTTCCTTTTTTCCCTATTATTCTGGCTCTGATTCTTTCCAAGTCTTTTCGTGTTGTATGGTCTTTTATGTGTATTGTTTCAAAAACAAAGTCTTCTTCTTTAATTAAAATTGCAACAGAAAAAGGAAACCCGAGATTTAAGGCATCAATGACTTTTTCTGCAATAAATTCATCTTCTGGTTTGCCAGAAATATTTACTTCCTTGCCCCTATTAGTGATTTTAACCTTTAGAATTTTTTCTAATCTCTTCTTATTTTTTGTTATTCTTGGAACTTTGTCGATTAAGAGAGTTTTCATATTAAGAATAATTTAGGTAATTATTTAAATGTTTATTAACTATTCAATATATGAAGAGTAAATTAGCTATTTGGAGCTTTATTTCAGTAATTGTTATAATAATTTTGGGATTTTTACTAGGAGATTTACTATATGTGTCTGGGATAATTTGGATTTTTTGGATATTATATGCTGTCCCTTTGGTTTTAGGTATATTGGGCTTAGTTGATATTCGTAAAAATAAACTAGAAGGTAAAAGCTTAGCAATAATAGGAATTATTTTGGCTGCTTTGTTGTATCTTGTTAATTTGGTAGCCCCCTTTTTTTAATATAATTAAAATTCTTGTTTTTCTGTTTTAAGATAACCATTTCTTTTTAACCAAGCTACTTGATTTGGCCTGTGTTTAAATATAATATCTGCCTTTTCATCATCTAGTTCCCAAGGCTCTACAGTAACAATATCTCCTGGCCTAAGCCATAATCTTCTTCTTAATCTTCCTGGGACTCTGCAGTTCCGTGTTTTTCCATCTGTGCAAACAATTAACATTTTATTTCCTCCAAGTCTTTGTTCCATTATTCCTAGTATTTCTCTTCCTCTTGGAAGTTTAGCTCTGACTATTTTTTGTTCTTCTTGTCCTGGTTTTTCTGGTTCTGGTTTTACAGTCTTGTCTTCAAATTCTTCCATGTTTATTTTAGAAAGCAGGTGTTTATAAAACTAATCACATCAATACAAAAGCGAATCAAAGATTCTTATTAGTCCTTATTACATAAGAACTAGTGCGAAAGGTATTCTTTGGATCTTTTTTATTCCTTCCTCTGAGATGATTCCTGCTTTAAGGGCTGTTGCAGTTGATTTTTCTCCCACGATATTAAATGTTGCATCTTCTGCTATCATGTCTTTCATGATTTCCATTGCTTTTTCTTGGGAAGTTTGTTCTCCTTTAAAGAATTCTCCTGTTAAATCTAATTGAAAATTATCTTCTTCAAATTTTTGCCCTAAGAGTTCTTTATCACAAATAGCAACAATATCTCTATAGGATTTAATAATTCTTAATAACATTTTAAATAGTTCCCATACAAATAAAATTAAAAATAAAAAATAAAAAAATTAAAAAGCCTTTTTAGCTTCGCCAGCTTGGATTGCTTTTTCTGCATTGTCTTTTGACATCATAGCACACATCTTTGTACCGCACGCAGTACATGTTCCTTTAGCCATAAATCCCCCTTTAACAGTTTGATTTATTGCTACTTCTTTCATTTCTTGTCCTTTTTTCTTACATTTGACGCAATATCCTTTTACCATGTTTTTATCTCCTTTTTATTTAATTATTTGGTGGATTATTAAGGAGATTTTGTTTTATAAAGATATCTGAGAAGGATTTTATATAGAAATCTTTTAATACCTGTTGCATTTGGTGTGGGTTATGGGGTTAAAAAATTTTCTTCGTAAACTTTTTGAAGAGGAAGAAGACAATACTGTTTCTCTTCTTATGGCTATGGCTGATTTTACTATTAAGATGAAAAATGCTAAATATGAAAGAAATAGTAGTGTTTGTTTTGATCCAAGATCTTTGGCTACTAATTTTGGAAGTGTTAATGTTGGTCTCTGTGATGATGTTATGTTAGAAAAAAAGGCATTAAATTATCTGAGTATTTTATCTAGAAATAAATTATATGATGAGTATAACCGGGCTTATCTTCTTGCAGAAATAACAGATAATAGTTTTTTTGATCTTAAATTTCCTGATCCAGACCATCCTAGAATAAAATATTTTATAAAACCTACACAATACATGTTTTTAACCCAAAAGCAGATGGGTGTAAAAACCAGTTAATAATTATATCTTCCCCCTAACACTATGTTTAGCCCCACATGCGAGGCATTGCAAAAACATTAATCTGTCTTGTTTTTTGAGTTCTGTGTCTGGTTTTCCACATTCTTTACAAAGAACAAACTCTTTTACATATTGTTCTATTTTTTGATTCATTATTGAACTTGAGACTCTTTTGTTTAGAACTAACCTATCTCCTTCTTTTTGACCTGAAGCTGCAACTTCTTTTAATAGAAATTTTTGAAAGTGTTCTGGCCTTCTTCTTATATGGGAAGCGACTTGGAAAAAGTTAGTCAAGATTGTTTTTTTACCTTGGAAATGCCCTGATATTTTTGGAATTTCAAATCTATCGCTAGTAGAATCAACTTGTTTTACTTTTTCATATGCTTTGTCTAATAATTTTTCGTATTCCATATTTTAGGGGTGTAGAAAGAGTTTATAAAACTAACCCAGGTATCTTATTTTTCCTGGTCTCGGTTCAAAAGTAATGCCTTCTTCTAGAAATTTTTGCACTTCTTGATTAATTATTTCTGGTGAAATATCTCTTAAATCCATTATTAGTTGATCCATTTCAATTCCTCCATTTTCTTCTGCATTCTTTATTGCCCCCAAGATCCTATCTTTTACTGCGACTATTTGTTCTCTCCCCAGACTTTCTGTATTTTTGCTTTTTTCTTTTTCAAGCTCAAGTTTTCTTACAACAAGGTATCTTGGATCTTGTTCTTTTATTATTTCAGGAGCAATATAGGTTTCATTATTCCAATGTCTTAGGAGCCCTATGATGAGCACTGTTTGGCCTTGATTTAGGTTTTTTAACTTTTCTACATCATCTCCAAACGATTTTAATTTTATTTGTCCAGAACCGTCATCTAGTGTTACAAAAGAATATTGTTTTTCTCCTTCACTATCATATTTTTCAACAATATTGCCTAAGATATTGACTCTCACTATATTTTTTTCTCCTAATTCTAAAAATGAAAATCTTTCTCCATCGATTATTGGCTTTCCAATTAAAATATCTCCAATTCTTAACTTAAATGCAATATTTCTTTTAAATTGTTGTTCTTCTGGCATTTTGATAGTGAAGAAAATCTCTATTTATTTTTAAAGATTTATGTTCTTCCAACATAACCTCTTCTTGGTTTAAAGATTTCTCCTTGAGTATTTAGCTTATTTATTGCTTCATCTATCTCTTCTTTACTTAATTTGCCTTCTAATTCTTTTTCAATTTCTTCAATAGGAATCATTTTTCCTAAACGATTTTCTAATTCAATAATTATGTCTCTTACTGTAAAGATTTTTCCCCTCTGAGAAGAAGTCATCCCTGTTGTCGCTTTATCAATATCAAATGTTTTTGATTCATAATCATATCCTACTTGTATTAAATAATATTTCATTAATTCGATTGCTTCTTTAGCATCTTTAGATTCTACTGTTTTGTTTAATCTTAATCTTGCAGATGCTTCTGCCATTCTAATTAATGCTTGTAATTGCCTTGCAGAAATTGGAATCGGTCTCATCGCGCTTTCTGATGTTACTGGTTTATTTCTTAAATCAACATAGAATTTTCTTATTTCTGCAACTGCATCATCACTTAGTTTTGGACTTATCTTTTGTTTTGCATATGCTACATATTTTCTAAAGATTTCTCTTGGGATTAGCATATCTTCACCTGTTTTTTGATGTTCATATAAAACATGCGTAGCAATTTTTTCATCTTTGCTTCTATCTGGAATATCTCTTAAGGTGAAAATAACATCAAAACGATTAATTAGGGTTGGGGGAAGGTCAATTTGTTGCGCAATTGTTTGATAGGGATCAAATCTTCCAAATTTGGGATTGGCTGCTGCTAAAACCGAGGTTTCTGCCCTTAAAGTTGCTTGAACATTGGCTTTTGTCACGGTAATTGTTTGCTGTTCCATTGCCTCGTGCATTGCACTCCTATCTTGAGGATCCATTTTTTCTAATTCATCAATGCAAACAAGTCCTTTGTTTGCTAATACCATTGCTCCTGCTTCTAGGCTCCAGCCTCTTAGATATTCGTCTCTGACTACTGTGGCTGTTAATCCTGCCCCCGATGCAGATTTTCCTACAACATATCTTCCTTTTGGAGAAATACTAGCCATAAAGTTTAACATAACAGATTTAGCTACTCCTGGATCTCCAATTAATAAAATATGCATATCCCCCCTGCTTCTTTGTCCGTCTGCCATTATTTTTTTCACCCCTCCAAATAATTGTAAAATAAGGGCTTTTTTTATTTCTTCATAACCCCATACACTTGGTGCAATGCTTCTTGACAATTTATCAAAGATTTTTGGATCTTGTGCAAGTTCTTGAATATGTTGTTCGTCTTCATCATTTATATCTAATTCTTCAAATGTTTCTTCTAAGGGAATAATGTTGTTTGCTTCTATTGCTAATTCAAATCTTGTTGAAAGTCCGCCTGTTCTTAGTGGAACTGGGACTTCTTTTAATATTCCAATGATTTTTACTCTACTTCCAGGAGTTGTTTTTTCCTCCATTTTTGGTTCAACTAAATCTTCTTTTACAAATACATTGATTCTCTTTGGCTGCTCTCCCCCTGATAAAGATTCTGGAGCTTCTTCTATTACTAATCTTTGAGTATCGACCATTTCTTTGCTAATTAATTTAAAACCTCCTCTTCTACCACATGAACACCTCATCGGTTCTTGAAACTTTTTTTCTATTTGCAATACTGCAATGACTGTTCCGCAGCTTGGACATTCAAATTTTGCGTTTACTACCTGGGGCCTAACATCTGAGGCTTGTCTTATTATTCCTTCAACTACAATGAGTTCATTTAAATTTTTTGAACGAATATTTCTTACTTTTAGTTCTTGGGTTTTTGGAAGATTTTGGAGTCTTATTCTTACGTTTTGGACTAAACCAGATTCTTCAATTGCTAATTCTATTATTCTTAATATCTCTTCTGGGTCTGCGAGTATTTCGTCTGATAATATATTGGAAAATTCTGTTAGTTGCATAAAATCAAGATATATTACTTTGTCCCCTTTTCTTAAAGATTCACCTAATTCCTTTTTATGGAAATCAAAAAACTTCTTTGCTTCAATAATTAGGTCTTCTTTTTTAGGCCTTGCTTCGCTCTCTTTTTTTACTTCTTCTTCCATGATTATGGAATAAGCTTGTAGTTTTTATAGATTTATATAGATTCTATAGTAGTTTTAGAAATAAATGATTATTCTTGGGGGGTGATTATTTCTTATAGTTTTTTAATGCAGCCTTTACATTTTTTAAAAGCTGAATCATGCTGAATTCAAGCTGTTGTTTGTTTTTTGTTCCTGTGCAAACAAGTTTTCCATTGCTAAAGAGTAAGAAGGTGGCATTTGGCTCTATTAATTTATATACTAAACCAGGAAATTGTTCTGGTTCATATTCTGTATTTTGCATTTCTAATGCTAAAAAGTTTAGATTAAGTTTTAAGTTGATTGAGCCTGAAGCAACAATATTTTGAACTGTTATTTTTGGTTTTGTTGTTATTTTAACATTGATTTTTTTGAGTTGTTTTATTACTGCTTGTATTACTTGCTTTACTTGTGCAACTGATTTTGTTCCTGTACACACAAGATTTCCTGAAGAAAATACAAGAACAGCTGATTTTGGCTCTTTTATTCTTAAAACTAAACCTGGAAAAGTTTCAGGATTATACTCTGTATTTGGTTGGGTTCTTGCTAACTTTGTCAATGGCACAGGTTTTTCTAGAGAAGTTGTTGCTACAATGTTTTGTATTTTGTAATTTGACTTAGATTTTACCATTTTAAACTAGTAAAACTATGGAAAAATCCATTTATAAAGGTATCGAGGAGGGTTTTTAAAGAATTTATTACTGATTTTTACATGAAAAATAGATGTCCCTGGCCTGGAAAAAATGAATTAATGATTGACTACCATGATAAAGAATGGGGGGTTCCATTACATGATGATAGAAAATTGTTTGAGTTTTTAGTACTTGATGCTTTTCAAGCAGGGCTTTCGTGGCAGATTGTCTTGAATAAGCGTGAGGGATTTAGAAAGGCATTTGATAATTTTAATTATAAAAAAATAGCTAAATATTCTGAAAAAGATTTTGATAGGCTTGTTAATGATGCTGGAATAATTAGAAATAGATTAAAGATAAGGGCAACTATTAATAATGCTCAGAAGTTTTTAGAAATTCAAAAAGAGTTTGGAAGTTTTGATAAATATATATGGCAGTTTGTAAATAATAGGCCTATTGACAACAAGTGTAAGACCCTAAAAGACATTCCTGTGAAGACAAAAGAGTCAGATGCAATGAGTGAGGATCTTAGGAAAAGAGGATTTAAGTTTGTGGGCTCAACAATATGCTACGCTTTTATGCAAGCAGCAGGAATGGTTAATGATCATGTGATTGATTGTTTTAGATGTAGTGAGGTATAATAGGGATTAGGAGTCATTGATTCTAATAATTTGAGATAATTAGTCTGTAAATGGTTCTAGTAACTTAAGATAATCAACCCTATTTTCCTAATTATGTTTTATATTCTTTATCCTAAGCTCTTCTAGAGTGTCTTCAATTGCTTTTTTCCCTCTGGAGAATGAATCTCTTTAAGAACCTCTTTTGCTAAAAGATCTGGATCTATTGAATCATATTTATCTTTCATGTATTTATTGATGAATTAGCATATATAAGGGTTTGTAGAAAATTATGCAATCAACCATATCTCCAGTTTCTTTTTTGTTTTTTGAAATCATCTACGACTTCTTTGAGATCAGCTATATCCTCTGGATGGCGATCTGGCCTTAGAGCAGTGAATCTTGGGAATCTTAGGGCCCAACCTGAGTTGTAGTTTGGAGATTTTTGGATTTCTTGATATGTTACAGAAATGACGACTTTTGGTTTAATTGTTACTGATTTTCCTTTTTCTTTTATAATCAAAGGAGTTAGCATTTTTGATAATTGCTCAAAAGTAACTTTGCCATCTGTTTGTTTTTCATTAATACCTGTTCCCATTTTTCCTATTTCTAAATATTCTCCTTTGTTTTTTCCTTTGCATGAGAGAATAAATGAAGACATCCAACCAGATCTTTTTCCAGCACCATATTCTGCCCCGGTAATGACTAGGTCAAGATCTTTTTCTTCTGGTTTTATTTTTATCATGTGTCCGACTCTTCTTCCGGGATCATATTCTGCTTTAAGATTTTTCATCATTACTCCTTCTTGATTATCTTTTAATGCTTTGTCATAAAATTCTTTTGCTCTTTTTTCATTACTTGTTATTATTTGCTTTGCATGAATTATCTTATAAGGATGGTTTTTTATTATTTTTTTAATTAATTTTGTTCTTTTTTCAAAAGGCTCGTTTAGTAATGATTTTCCATCATAATACAAGACATCAAAAATATTTATTTCAACAGGAAGAGTCTTTTGCATTTTTTCTATGTGGTATTTTCTTCTTATTCTTTGACTTATATTTTGAAAAGGTTGATATTCTTTTGTTTTTGAATCAAATCCTACTGCTTCTGAATCTAAAATATAAGATTCTCCTTTTACATATTTTTTTAAATATTCTACTACTTCTGGAAATTGTTTTGTTACATTTTCTAAACTCCTTGTAAATAAAGAAAAATTCTTTCCTTGCTTATGGATTATTAATCTGAATCCGTCATATTTGTACTCTACTGCACACGGGCTTCCGACAGCTTTAAAACCCTCTTTTAGATTATTTACTTTTTGCGCTAACATGGCTTTTATTGGTTTTCCAACTTCAAGATGTAATTTTTCTAATTCTTTTATTTTTCCTTTTCCTACTATATCAAAAACACTTGCTAAATCATTTGTTCTATCTATGGCTTTTTGAATTTTTGGAGCAGATTCTTTTTTATTTTTAAAAAATGCTTTTGCCATGCTATCTCTTACTGTTGCTTCTTTGAGCCCTATTCTAAGATCCCCTATTAGTGTTCTTGTTAGATATTTTGCTTCTATTGGGGAAGCAGAAGTCAGTAATTCTGTTATTAATGCTATTTTTTTTGAGACTGTTCCCTTTCCTTCAAGTTCTGGAAGTTTTCTTAGATTAGTAAGTACTTTTTCTATTGTGATTATGTGTGAGTGTAGTGTTGATTGGCTTTTTGTTTGAGTTAATTTTTCAGCAACTTGTCCTAAATCTCCTACTTGTTTCCATTCTTTTGTAACAGAAGCAGGATCTGTTCCTGTTGCTTTTGCAATTGCTTTAATTGCTAATTGATTGCTAATTCCGATTCTTCTTTCATCATATTCAGGATAAATATCTCCAAGAAGTAAATACATAACATCTCTGTCTTCTTTTGAAAGGTAATCTAAGAATTTGGAGAGAATATCTATTTTTTCAAGACGTTTTGTTGTTGAAGATAAATCTTCATAAAGTTGTGCTAACCTCTTATATCGCATTAATATTAAAAGAAAAATAAGTTTTTAAGTTTCACTTTTTCCATAACCCATGCAAATTACAATATTCTCTGGCACTTACAGGGGCAAATGCAAATTCAGCTTCTGGCTTTTGGCCAGGATCGAGGAATACTTTTGTTCTGTATCCCCCCCGAGATGTAGCTTCAATCCATTCAATATAATGAGCTTCTTCCATGGAGTGTTCTACACTTCCTATTTTTACTTTATTACTCTCTATTACAGGAAGGTGTTTTTCTCCTTTTTCTGGATCTTGGACTTTTTCTTCTAACAGGTTCATTGGTTTGTCACAACAAACTAATTCTCCTCCCCCCTCATGTAAAACTTCTGTGATGTTTTTACAGACTTGGCATTTGTAGATTTGATATTTTTCAGTCATTTTTTAATATTCTTCACACTTTATTTGGTAGAATGCTTGGGCATGATCACACGAAGGACATTTTTCAGGAGGTTCTGTTCCTGTGTGAACATAACCACATTCCCTACAAACCCATTGAACTGATTTGTCTTTTTTAAATACTTTTTCTGATTTAACTTGTTCTAATAGTTTTTTGTATCTTTCTTCATGATGTTTTTCAGCAACTGCTATTGATCTTAGTCTTTTAGAGATTTCTGGGAGATTTTCTTTTTCTGCAACTTTTGCAAATTCAGGATACATTTGAGTATGTTCATAATTTTCTCCATCAATTGCTGCTTGAAGATTTTCTTTTGTTGTTTTATAGACTGTTGGGGCAGCAGCGTCAACTTCGATATTTTCATTGTCTTTTTTTAATTCTTGAATATGTTCAAATAATCTTTTTGCATGTTCTTTTTCTTGATCAGCTGTTTCTAGAAATATTGCAGCTATTTGTTCATAACCCTCTTTTTTTGCAATCTTTGCATAATAAGTATATCTATTGCGTGCTTGCGATTCACCTATAAATGCTTTTGTTATGTTTTTTAGTGTTTCTTGCATTTTAAATCTATAATCTAGAAGTTTATAAAAACTTTGGCGAAACTAGTTATTTTTATTACTGGCATTTTATTTCTTCTAAGAGTATTATAGCATTTGTTTTTATTCTATAATCATTTGCATAGAGAATTTTATCTATTGCTGATTTAAAGATTCTTGTTGGAGTCTTATGTTTTTGTTTCATATATTTGTGAAGACCTTTTGCTCTACTGGGGGTTCTTGCTACCCAAATTCCTCCCCAGTCTGATTTTCCTTTTTGAATTTGATCTGTTTTAAGATAAACCCATTCTTGAAAAGGATAAGTAATTATGTTTGGATTATTTCTTAATCCTAAAGATTGCATGTTTTCTGTAACTACTCTGTGACCTAGAGAATAAATTTTATCTTGATATTTTATTTTTGATATTCCTGGGATCTTCATAATACAAAATTAGATTATTGTTATATAAGAATTATTGTAATCTATTTTCCACGTCTTTTGCCAGCTCTTACACTTGGTCTAGTTTTGCTTGTGGGATGTTTGCTTCTTAAGCCCCTTGATTTTATAGCAGCACTTGTTAATCCCCGAAGAGCTCTTTTTTTATTAGCGCCCTTGCCTATCCAATTGATTTTTTTATCATTTTTTATTTCTGGTTTTGAAGGATCAACACAAATCACTTCATAGAAATAATTTATTCCATCTCTTCCAATGACATAAGAATTCAATACTTCAAGATTTTTGTATTTTCTAGCTACTCTTTGTTCTGCTATCCATTTATAATTCATTTTTAGAGTCTTTCTAGTATGGAGTCTTTTTGATCTACGACCTTTGTTTGGTCTTGGTCTTTTATGGCCCCCCCTCTTTAGTCTTATTCTTATTATTACAAATCCTTTTTTATCTCTATACCCAAGGGATCTGGCCCTATCTATCCTTAATGGCTTGTCTACTTTGACCTGGACCAGACTCTTTCTCCACTTAATCATTCTTTCTCTGAGTGTTTGTTTATCTGGTTTTTTCCATGCTTTTCTTATATAATGATACATTCCTTTCACCATGAATTATTGAGAAAAAGTTTATTTAAAAAGCTTGAGGTATGAGGCTGCACGGATTTGAACCGTGGACTTCTGCCTTGCTGAATCTAAACAGGTTCGGCACACCAAACGTGTTTGAGTGTATCAGAGCAGCGTTCTACCAGGCTGAACTACAGCCTCATAAGAATGAGATAATTTGGAACTTATTTAAAGTTTTTCTTTATCCTTTAACACCCAATTCCAGTATTAATTTTTCCTTAGAAAGATTGTAATCTGTTATTGGAAGGTTTATTGGAATTATTTTGTAATATGCTTTGTTTTTAGCAAGGGCCTTAATTTCTATGCTGTTTTCTAGTTTTGTTATAGAGATATCTTTTATTGATTTGATGCCTGGTATTTCTATTTCATAAATAACTTTGTCTGAGAGCCTTCTGACATTTGTAGAAGGTTCTTGTTTTTCTAGACTTGAAAATTTTTTTAGATCTTTTGTAGAAAGGTTGTTTAGAGATATTTCTGGTTTTTGTTTTTTCTTTATTTGTTTTTTTGGCTGATTTAAATTATTAATTGGAATTTCCTTACCATTAATCATTAGTCTGAAATTTGTTTTTGGCTGAGAATTTTGCGACATTGACTTTTTCATTTCTTTTTCTAACATTTTCATAGCCCCGCTAATCATTTTGTTTAGCATGGTCCTACTAATTCCTCCGAAAAGATTGTCTGGAGTTTCTTGCACTTTGTCATTTTTTCCTAACATGCCCCAGTCTCCACTATTTCCTTTTCCTGAAACAGTTCCACAATAAGGACAAAACTCGTATTTGTCACTTATTTTTTCTTTACATTTTCTGCAAGTTTTTTTCTTAAACATAGGTAATAATTGTGTTGTTTTATTTAAAAGCCTTTGTGTTACTTGATGTGAAGATACTCTTTAATTGAGATGATTTCATGAACTTCCTCATGGAGTGTTGGTTTTGCTTCTTTTATTATGATATTTTTGAAGGCCCTTGAAGCACTAAATTTAGCTGTTCTCCTGACTTCTTTTATTCTCGGAAGCCCGATTAAAATAACAAAGATTCTTATTACACTTCCTAAAATAAATATTAAAATAATTGGTTCAATAAAACTTGTTTTTAGAAACTTAATTAAAAAGGCTCCCAAGCCCGCCCCTAAAAATATTCCAATACCTATTAAAAGATTGTAATATGAAACTACTAAACCTCTTTTTTGTTGGCTTACATTATCATAAATAAAATTGCTTGCAGAAAGATTAAATCCTGCCCAAGCAACTCCCCCAAGAAGTGCAGGAACAAAGATAAGATAAGTTGGGGAGGGAGCGAGAATCCATAAGATAGGGATAAGGGGGATGATGATACAGCTTATTACAATTGCTTTATAGTTTCCATATTTATCTGCAAATTTCCCCCACAAATCCATGATGATTAGAGAAAAAAATGTTCCTGCTAAGGTAATTCCCATGTAGAGAGTGTAATTGAATCCAAGATTTCTTAATAAATAAACTGCTAATAATGGGGAGGATATTGATGCTGCAAATGCAATAAATGATCTAAAAATAGTGAATTTTCCAAAGTTGTTTTTTGGCGCATTTATTATGAATTCAAAGAATGAAAAATAATACCCTTTTTTTAATTTAATTTTTGGTTCATATTGTTTTTTAGTAATTTTCCAGCAAGTAATTCTTGCTAAAAAAGCTAATCCAAATAAAATCATAAATCCTGCCATAATCCATCCTTGTTTAGTAAAATAATCTAGAAAAATAGATGCAAGAATTGTTACGATTACTAAAACAAAACCCATTATTAGATGACGTTTAGCAAACCACCTCCCCCTCTGTTTTGCATTAACTATGTCTCCTGCCCATGAGAACCATGCAGGTTTTACTATATTCGACATGACACTGTATAATGCAAATGAAAACAAAAGTAAGAAAGGGAGCGCTTCAATCCAAATTCCCCTATAAAATAATAATGCAATAATTATGAAAGGTAACCAAGCTAATGCTTCTAGAAAAATAAATTTTAAAGTTATTTTTTTTCTTGAATATTTTTCAATTAATTTTGATCCAAATAGCTGACTTATTGGCCCCAATAATCCTGTGATGGCCCCAAATAAAGCAACTAAAGAATTACTTGCATTAATAGCAATTGCAAAAGGAGAAACATAATAATCTCCAAATGCTCCTTTTATGGAGGCAAATATTCCTTCTTTAATACTATGCTTTCTTGATTGATGCTTTAGTTCCTTTACTTTTACAGTTTCTTTTTTTTCTTTCACCATCTTTTAATATGCAAGGCTAAGATAATTAATAAAGTTTTGGAGGGAATAATTTCTTTACTACTTTTGCTTAATGGCTCAAAATAGAGAATTTTATAAATTAAGTTTCTTTAGTATGGGGGTAAAAATGAGGGAAGAAAATAATTTGTATCCGTTTGATGCCAGAGATCCGAGGATTTGCTTTTTAAGCAATTTTCCTCCTAAAGAATGTGGTTTAGCAACCTTTACAAAAGATCTTACTGCTTCAATGAATCGGGCCTTTAATCCAAAATTAAAATCAAGAGTAATTGCACTTAACGACGCTGAAACTCACTATAAGTATAATAATAAGGTTCTTTTTCAAATCACAAGAAATAACCCTGAAGAGTATAAAAGAATTGCAGAACAGATAAATGAATCTGATGATTTAAAGCTTGTTTGTATTCAACATGAGTTTGGATTGTATGGCGGAGGAGATTATGGAGAAAATATTTTTTATTTTTTAGACCATGTTAAGAAACCTGTCGCTGTTACTTTTCATAGTATTTTACCTAATCCTGAAGAAGAAAGGAGAAAGGTGGTTAAGAAGATCGCAGCAAGAGCTTCGGCAATAATTGTTATGGCCGAGGCAGCAGTAGAGATTTTAAGTAAAGATTATGGAATAGAAAAGAGTAAAATTTATGTTATCCCCCACGGCACGCCCAACACCAAATTTACTTCTTCAGATCAATATAAAAAGAAACTTGGATTAGAAGATAAAACAGTTATTCTTACTTTTGGTCTTTTAAGTAGAGGTAAGGGAGTAGAATATATGATTAAATCTTTACCCTTGCTTGTTGAAAAGTATCCGAACCTTCTCTACCTTATTCTTGGGCAAACACATCCAGATGTTAGGATGCATGAGGGAGAAGACTATAGAAATGAACTTATTGATTTGGTTAAGAGCTTGGGTTTGGAGAATCATGTTAAATTTCAAGATAAATATGTAACATTAAAAGAATTAGTAGAATATATTCTTGCTTGTGATGTTTATGCTTTTACAAATTTAGAAAGAGAACAGATAACAAGTGGGACTCTTGCTTATGCTGTTTCTTGTGGTAGGCCTGTTGTTTCAACTCCGGTTATTTATGCCAAGGAGCTTTTAGCAAGGAATAGGGGGGTTGTTGTTAGAGACACTAAAAAACCAGAATTGTTTACTAAGGCTTTGGATAAGATGCTTGCTGATCCTGAAATGAGGGCGAATATGGCAGAGTCTTCATATGCTTTTGGAAGGAAAATGATATGGCCAAATGTGGCAAGGAGACATTTAACTGTTTTTAATAAAGTTGTTAGCTTAAGAGAAGAGATAACTAAGAAATATCCTACAATAAAACTCAGTCATTTGGGCAATCTAACAGATCGCTTTGCGTGTATACAGTTTGCTAATGGTGCTGTTCCAGATAAGTCTTCTGGATACACTATTGATGATAATTCCAGAGCAATGATGATTACTACTTTGCATCATGCTTTATTTGGTTCTGTTACTTCTCTTGCACTTGCAAAGAAATATTTAAGATTTCTTGAGTATGCTCAAAAAGAAGACGGGACTTTTAATAATTTTTTTGATGAAAAAAGAAAAGCTTTTGGAGATTATAGTGAAGATGCTTTTGGAAGAGCAGTTTGGTCTCTAGGGGATAGTATAAATAAGTCAAAAAATAATAAATTTGTAGGAAGAGCAGAAGATGTATTTGATAAAGCTTTTCCAAATATTTTTTCTTTAGATAGTCCGAGAGCAAAAGCATTTTCTATTTTAGGACTTCAGAGCCATTATGAAAAATATGGTAGAAAAAGAGATTTAAATGTTCTTAAAGTATTGGCAGATTCTTTAGTTAAGCTTTACAAAGGTAATGCATCTGATGATTGGAAATGGTTTGAATCTAATCTTACTTATGATAATGCTAAGCTTCCTGAATCTTTGTTTTTTGCTTATGATGCTACCAAAGATGAGAAATATCTTGATGTTGCTGAATCTACATTGCATTTTCTTTCTGATATTGTTTTTGTTGGAGATGAGCTTCATCCCATTGGACAAAATGGATGGTATAATAAAAATGGAAGAAGGGCTTTTTTTGATCAACAACCAATAGATGCTTCTGCAATGGTTCATGCTTATCTTGGAGCTTATCTTGCTACAGGAGATAAACATTATTATGAAAAAGCAGTTCTTGCTTTTAATTGGTTTTTGGGAAAAAATCATCTAAAGCAGATGATTTATAATGAAGACACCGGGGGATGTCATGATGGCCTAGGGAGTCAGAGTGTTAATCTTAATCAAGGAGCAGAATCTACTATTGCTTATTTACTTCCTAGGTTGCTTTTAGAAGAATTAAAGTGTAAGTAAAAATCATAAGATATATAAAGAATTTTGGGTTTTTTCTTATATGATAAAAAAAGTGGTGTGGATAAGTAGTTATCTTCCTAGGTCGTGTGGTATAGCTTATTATTCTGCTGATTATATAAGTGCAATAAAAAAATATGCAAAAAAACATAATAAAAAGATTTCAATAAAAATCATAGCTCATACAGATGCAAAAAAAGCAGATTATCCAATAATTGATCTTAAAGATAGAAAATGGATTGATAAAGTGTTTAGTAAAATAAAAAAAATAAAACCAGATGTTGTGCATATTCAACATGAATATGGTTTATATGAAACATATGAAGACGAAAACAGAAGACTTTTAAAACTCTTAAAAAAACTAAAACAAGAGAAAATACCTGTTGTAATGACTTACCATAGTGTTTATGAGAAATTAGAACCTCCCCACAAATTTTTTATAAAAGAAAGTCTAGATGTTTTGGGGGCAGGAATATTTCATGAAGAATATCAGAAAAAAGCCCTTAAGAAAAATATTGGATTAATTCCTAACAATCTTTATATTCTTCCTCATGGATCTGATAATGAATTTAAACCAGATAAAGAAAAGTTAAGAAAAGAATATAATTATGAAGATAAATTAGTTGTTGGGACTGCAGGAATAGCTGATCAGAGAAAAGGTTTTAGGACAATGATTAGACAATGGCCAAAAGTTGTTAAAAAATTTCCAAATGCTTTTTTAGTATTAGAAATAAAACCCCATGCAGATAAATTAACAAGAGAATATATTAATAAGGTGATGGCAAAAATAATGAAGAGTAAGGTTAGTAATAATATTGAGTTAATTGTTAAGGATTATAAAAAACAAGAGTTTTTGAAAAGACTTGCTAGTTTTGATATACTTGTTCTTCCTTATAAGTCTGAGAGTCAATCAGGAGTCTTAGCTCATGGATTTGCAGCACATACCCCGGCAATAGCAACAGACATAGAAGGATTAGGTGCTGAAATAAGAAACAGCAAGGCTGGTTTATTAGTAAAGATGAAAAATAGAAGAAATAATTTTTATAAATCAATTCTAAAACTTTTAGGATCCAAAAAACTTAGAAATAAATTATCAAGAAATGCTGAGAAATATGTCAGGACTGTCTCTGGCTGGAATATAATTGCAAAAAAGACCTTTAAGATTTATGAACTTGTTCAAAATTAATAATACTTTAATCCTTCAAAATCAAACTTAAAATCAATAACTTGTTTCTTGAATTTCTTCCTTAAATGTTTTTTGTTTCCAAAAAAGAGGATGCTTCCCCCATTTCCTGATCCGCAGATCTTGGCACCACTTGCCCCATTATTAAGTCCTTGTTTGATAATTTTATCAGCTAAAGGAGGAATAACTGATTTGTCTAGTTTTTTTCTGTTTCTAGTTTCTTCATTCATTAGACTTGAAAAACTAATTAAATCTTTTCTGAGTAATGCTTTTCTCATTGCAATAGCAACATTTTTTATTCTTACTAAGTTTGGAACATGCCAGCCTCTTTTGATGTTATCCATCATATCTTTGTTAGCACTTGTTGCAAAATGTGGTAAACCTGTATAAACAAGAACTAAATGGTTTTCTAATTCTTTGATAAAATCTTTTTTTAGTTTTACCGGAGTTCTAATTACTTTGTCTTTTTTAAATTCTAGAAAATTAATTCCTCCAAAAGCAGCAGCATATTGGTCTTGTTTTCCTCCAACACCCCCAAGTGATTGCTCCATTTTATAGACTTGTTCAGCAAGTTTTACCTTGTCTTTGGTGTTTGAGATCAAAGCTAGCCATACAATATTCATTACTCCTGAAGTTCCTAATCCAGATGATGTAGGGGTATTTCCTGTATACTCTAAATGTGTTTTTTTATTTGTCTTGATTATTCTGCCTTCAACATATCTATTAATTGCTGCATTTAGCACAGCTCCCCCATAAGTATGTGTAAAAGGGTAGATGTCGGTTGTTCCACCAGCAAAATCAATTCTCACAGGTGCTCTGACTTTTTTTATGATTTTCATTTCACTAACAAACTAGCCCCTAAAATCCCAGGATATTTTAATTTACTCCAGACTATTTCATGTTTTCCCTTAATTATCTTATATTCATTTACTTTTTTCTGAATAAGATTTGTAAATTTATTTCCTGCTTCTCTTGCTCCTCCCATTAAAACAACAACCTCTGGATCTAGGACATTGATCAAAGAAGCTATTGCTTGTCCTAGATGATCAACTAAATTTTTTAATATTCTTTTATCTCTTCTTTTTTTTGATTTTACAAGTTTACTTATTAGTGATTTTTTTCTATATTTTTTCCACCAAGATTCAAAATCTTTTTTATCGTCAATAATTATGTGTCCTAGTTCTCCTGCATTTCCTTGTCCTCTATATAATTTTCCATCAATAATTATTCCTCCACCAATGCCTGTTCCAAATGTTAAGATAAAGAAATTGTTTTTCTTTACACCATATTTTGCTTCTGCTAATGCAACACAATTAGCATCATTTTCTACAACGACTTTTTTCTTAAATTTTTTTTGCAAGAAGTTTTCAAGATCAAAATTGTGTATAGCAAGATTTGGAGAATTTAATATAACCCCATTTTTTAAAGGTCCAGGACTCCCAACACCAATTCCTCTTACATCTTTACTCATTATTTCTGAAATACCCTTAGCCATGATTTTTAATAATTCTTTTTTTGTTTTGGGGGTGGAATATTTTTTGTATTTAGATATTTTCCTTGCTTGCACAACTGCAATCCTTAGATTTGTTCCTCCCAGATCAACTGCAATTACTTTATTTTCTGCCATATTTATCCTCTATCCTAACTTCATCTTTTTCAGAAAAGTCTCCAAAAGAAACTTCAAGAATTCTTGCTTTTCTTAAACCAGAGATAATTCTGTGTGGCTTTTTTTTCTGGATTTTGATTATTTCACCTGGTTTAACTCTAAATTTCTTTTTTCCAAGCTGAACCATGGCCTTATCTAAAAAATACCACATTTCCTCTCTTTTTTTATGATATTGTAGACTCAGTTCTTGTTTGGGTTTTAGCTCAAGAATCTTAACAGTGCATTTTTTATTTTCAGTAAATAGTTTAAAATTACCCCAGGGACGTTTTACCTCTTTCATATTTTAACAAGGGAAAAAAGACTTAAATAGTTTATGTTGTGAACTAAAAAACTAAGTTAGTCTTATTTAAGAGATGTATTTTCCCACGCCGAGCAAAATCAATTTTGTACAATCAGTGGGTGTGCTTATTTATTATGACTAATAAAATGAAGGGTTGTTTATATAATCAGAATAACCGAAACATATAATTATGCTTATTTTCCTTTTGAATAATCAGAACATCCTCCTTGTCTTTTTCCAGTATCTTTAGAACTCTCTTAAATTCTTCAAGATCTCTAAAAAATTTAACTGATAAGAAATAACATTCCATGCCTGAACACTCTTGTTATAAGCGACTTTTCTGGACTAAATAACACAACTATCTAAATCTTCTTTTTTAAGAATAAAATATCTAAACTTTCCTTGTAACAACTCTCTTGCATAACCATTAATAACAGAACAAGTTATTGTTTCATTTTTTGAAGCTTTTATAATTTCCATTACAGGAATAAAATCAGCATCACCAGAAATTAATACACAAACTTTACATTCTTTTTCAACTAATGTTTTTCTAATCATATCTGATGCAATTAGAACATCTACTCCTTTTTCAATCTTAATTTTTAGTTTCTTAATGTATTTTAGTTTTCTTGTCTTGACAACAATATTTTCTTTTTTCAGCTTATCTAAAAATTTAATATGGTTGTAATATACTTCCTTATCATCCTTTATATCTGGAACCGCATTATAATATCTAATTTGTTTTAACTTCAAATCAAATTTTTTACAAATTAAATTAGCTAAACAACTAAAATCAATTCTCTTAGATTTTTTAATTAGAGATTTAGAATTGTGATACCAATTGCTACCATCAATAAAAACTATAGCTTCCCTTTTTAACATTTTAAGGTACTCCCGGCATTGTCCGAAGACCATACCGGGGGGATAATTATTTTTAATAATAGTTTAGAATATATAAATCTTATGTTTTCCTACTGGAAAAATAGCCATACGCCAGAGCAAAAAGGTTATACGCCCACGCCGAGCAGAATCCATTTTGTCTAATCAATGGGCGTGTTTTTTTATTATAATTGATTTAAGGAAATTATTTAAACAAACCTTGCTTTTTTTATTTATGAAATTAAAAGTAGGTGTTTATTCTTTTACATGCTGTGAAGGATGTGTTATTGTATTGATAGAAGCTCTTAATGATAATTTTGAAGAGTGGGATGAGAAGATTGATTTTGTGGATTTTAGGGCTTTGAAGCCGTATAAGGGAGTAAATAAAACAGATGTGGCTTTTGTTGAAGGGGCTATATCCACTAATAGTGAGATAAAAAAGTTAAACGAAATAAGGAAGAAAACAAAGAAACTTGTTGCTTTGGGAGCAGGAGCTGCTACTGGCTATCCTAGTGATCAGAGAAATAAATTTAGTGCTAAGAAGCTAAAGGATATTTCAGCAGACCTCAAGAAGTTTAAACAAATTGATAAAATATCTCCTGCAAAGAGATTTGTAAAAGTCGATGATGTTATTGATGGTTGTCCTGTGAATAGAAAAATGGTTATTGCGAAAATAAATAAATATTTGGGGGAGGCTGGGTTATAATGCACAGTTTTGATATAGACTTAGATAATATTAGTAAAATTGAAGGACATACACACATGAGTGTAAAAGTCAAGAACGGTAAAGTTACTGAATGTAAGTTGAGGATATCTGAGAACCAGAGATTTTACAAAAAAGCTTGTGAAGGATTAGAATATGGTCTTGTTCCAAATAAAATGTCAAGAGTTTGTGGGACTTGTAGTGCTGCACATTTAATGGCTTCAACAGAAGCAATTGAAAAAACATTTGGAGTTCGGGTTAGTGAGCAAACCTATAAGCTCCGAAGATTAATGCTTAATGCAGGACATATTAGAGATCATGCAATGCATCTTTACTTTTTTTGTTTGCCAGACATATTTGAAAAAGAGTCTGTCTTTGAATTTAAAGGAGATTTACATAAATGGGTGCATTATGGATTAGATATTAAAGAAGCAGGAAATTATCTTTCAACTATTGTTGGAGGAAGGGCTGTTCATCCTATTTTTAGTGTTGTTGGAGGATTTACTAATTTCCCAACAAAGCCTCAAATGCAAGAAGCAATAAAAAAACTTGAAGCTGTTAGGGATAAAGTTTTAGAAGTTATTGAGGTTTTTTACAAAGATCAGAGATCATTTAAAAGAAAAACAAATTATGTTGGTTTAGTCAATGATGATTATAATTATATTAAGGGAAAAATAAAAACAGCAAAAGGAACTTTGATTGAGGAAGAAGATTTTGCAAAACATCTTGAAAAAGTTGTTCTTCCTTATGCAACTACTTCTGGGTTTAAGTTTGAAGGAGAAGATTATATGGTTGGAGCTTTAGCAAGAATGAATTTAAATAAAGATAACCTTCATTCTAGAACAAAAAAAGATTGTGTTGAATTTCTTAAGATCTTTCCAAATAATTGTGTGTTTAATAATAATACTGCACAAGCAATTGAGACTTTGCATGGAATTGATTTGAGTATTGATATTCTTAAGGATTTGATTGATACAATAAAACTAGAAAAACCAATTGATTTTCAGGTTAAAGCTGGAATTGGTGTTGGGGTTGTTGAAGCACCACGTGGGACACTTTATCATAGATTTGAGATAAATGACAAGGGAATTATTCAAAATGCTGAATTTGTTATTCCAACTCAACAAAATATAATCCACCTAGAAAAAGATGTTGCAAAATATGTTGAAGAACTTTTAAAATCTGGAATGAATAAGGATAAAATAAGTCTGAAAGTTGAAGAAATGATTAGGGCTTATGATCCTTGTATGTCTTGTGCAACCCATTTTCTTAAAATTGATTGGGGTGAGTGAATTTTTTAAAGCAAAACATTTATATACTTCTTATTATTATTCATGTGTATGGAAATTAGTAAGAGAGACTTGTTAAGAATTAATCATGGATTTGGAGGTAATCTTAGAAGTGGTTCTAGTTTGGATTTTGCATTAGATAAACAAGATGATACTAAATTAGGATTATATAAGAAATTAGCATATTTGGTTAGAGCAATACTTGTAGATCATCCTTTTTCAGATGGTAATAAAAGAACTGCTATGTTTATTTCATTTGCATTTGCAGAGGAAAATAAAAAGCAAGTAGATAGGGAATTATTATTGCACCAGATTATTTCCATAGCAAAGAAGAATATCGATAATATAAGAAATATTGAATGGAGGTTAAAAAATGCAATCAGATAAAATTAAAAAAATAATGAGAAAATACAAAAAAGAATTCAAAATCTTAGAAAATTATGATAAAACCAGAGAATTGCCTTTTCAGAGGAAAAGAATAGATATAACTTTATCTGTGGCAACCATAAATAAACTTAAACAACTGAAGGCTAAAACAGGAAAACCAATTTCTCATTTAATTGAAGAAAAGTTCTAGAGGTTTCTTTTAACCCATTCAAAAGCTTCTCTCTTATCCATATCATAAGGTAATCCTAAGATTTTGACTGACTTTATTTTTTTAGCTTGTAGTAGTAATTTTAGATTATATCCGAGGTCAAAATCATGCATTGAAGATATTTTTTCTATTTTAAGTTTATCTGGGTCTGTGATTATTAATGGATCTTTAATGCCATGAACCACATCGATTATTGTTAAGTTGGGGCCATGTTCTTCTAGATTTTCTGTTGGATCTAAATGTAAGAATTTTATGTTTGAAAATGCTTTTTCGAGTCTAGGAATTAGATTTATTGCTAATGAATCTTGTGGAACCAAGGGATTGCCAAATATTAATATTTTCATATAAAAATGTGGTTAATTATTTAAATAAAGTTTTCGTTAGGAGAGCATGAAACAAAGAGAGGTAAAAGGGACATTATTAGTTTTTTTAACAGCATTAATTTCAGGTTTTGCCATAGTGGCTAATAAATTTTTTGTTGTTAGTATTGATCCTTTAATATTAACTGCATTAAGAGCTTTGTTTATTGGTATTTTGTTTTTATTTATTTCTTTGTATTTTAATCGAGGAAAGAAAACCTTCAATAAAGTTTCTTGGAAGTGGCTTGTTAGTATAGGAATAATTGGTGGGGGGTTTGCGTTTTGGTTGTTTTTTTCAGGGCTTAAATTAACAATGGCTGGCAGAGCAGCATTTATTCATAAGACTCTTCCTATTTATGCATTAATTTTGGGTTTTTTCTTTCTTAAAGAAAAGATAACAAAAAAACAATTAATTGCGATGGGGGTTATGTTTGCAGGATTAGTTTTGATGCAACTTCAAAATATGTCTTATGATATTAGAATTGGTGATTTTTTGGTTTTGGGAGCAACAATTTTGTGGGCAGTTGAAAATACAATTGCTAAAAAAGTAATGATAAATAAAGAGAGCAATTGGGTTGTTAGTTTTGCTAGGATGTTTTATGGCTCATTAGTATTATTTGCAATTATAATTATTTTAGGAAAAACAAATTTATTATTTTCTTTGAATTCTGAACAAGTTCTTTATATTCTTGTTTCTGGAGTTTTGTTGTTTTTTTATGTGTTTACTTATTATTGGGGATTAAAATATATTAATCTTTCAAAGGCAACTACAATATTATTGATTGCTCCTGTAATTTCATTAATTTTAGGGATGCTTTGGTTGGGTGAGCAGGTCTTTATGTTGCAATTAATAGGCTCATTATTAATATTGATTGGGGCATTTATTATAGCAAGAATAAAGAGTGAAACAAGGATTGATTATAGTGATTCTATAGCATAACTATAATGAATTTTAACTCTATCACCTGGTTTTGCATGGGGTGTTAGACTATTGAATACAACTCTTACCTTATCCTTGTATCTTACAACCAAGTTATCTCCTTTTTTGTCTATTACTTCAGCTAAATGGATTCTGCAAAGATCTTTAAGGGATTCTGAGAAATTTTTATAATCTCCTTCTTCATTTTCAATGATTTTATTATGATAGTTTTCCCAGTATTCTTTTAATACTTCAATATCCCAGTGATCTTTATTCATTTGACTTGCTAGTTTTTTTATAAATACAAATCCTGGAGCAAAGATCTTTTCCAGAATTTCTTTATTTGGAGGATTATTAGATAAGAATTGATTTTTTAATTCATTATATTCTTCTTGACCAATGTCCCCTCTTTCAAGTTTAAGGTGTGCACAAGGAAATGCGTATTTGAAAAAATAAAGTTCAGGTACATCCACATTCATTATTCCAAGAGCATCTCTAGCGTCTTTTTCATTGAGTTTTTCAACTACAATTCCTCCATTAACATAAACATAGTCTCCTGGCTTAACATTTAAGAGAGTCTTAGCAGCTCTTTTGTCTCCAGAATAATTTACAATTACAACATCCCCTTCAACTTTTTCTACTCTTCCAGGAATAGCATAGCACATAATTTAATTTAGAACAAAGAGTATAAAAGTATTATTGTGAAGAAAGCTAGTAAGTAATTAATGATTTTAATTTTTTTCTAGGATTTTTAGCTTTTGTTATTACACTAGAAACAGCAATTCCAGATGCACCTAGCTTCATAGCTATTTTAACATCTTCTCTTGTTTTAATTCCTGCTCCAACATAAAAATCATATTTTAGTTTTTTTGCAATCTCTTTAATAAGTCCTGGCTTGGATTTAGAAACAGAAACTTTTCCTGCAACAAGTTTAGGAGGTTCGTAGATAAGATATGTTGGATTGAGTTTTTTTATTTTTTTTGCTTCCCTTAAATTAGCTGCAAAAATAGCGGTTTTTAAGCCTATTTTTTTACATCTTTCGACTGTTTTTTTAATTACTCCAAATCTTAGTTTGTGTTCTGAATGATTTAGAAACACTCCTTTGGCACCGACTGCATATGATGCTTCAGGAGTAATAAAACCAGTATTTCTTCCAGGTTCATGAAAATCAGCATGTTGAATAAAAACAGGCAACTTGGTTAAAGAATAAATTGAATGTAAATCTGTTGCTTGCACTCCTATGATTATTTTCTTATTAATTTTTTCAATTTGTTTTGCCAAATTTAAAGCATCTTTGCCTGATTTATATGTTTTAAAATTTATTATTATTGGTATCATTTTACTATATTACTACATTTTTTCTTTTTAATAAGGCATTGTATGTTTTCAATTGTTGTGTCTAATATTCTTTGTAATGCTTCTTTGCTATTAAACGCATTATGAGGGGTTATAATCACATTATCAAAAGTTAATAATAAATGATTTTCAAGAAGATTTTGAAGATTTTCTTTTGGAAAATTTTTAGAAAGTAATTGTACTTCCTCTTTTATAATAGATTCTTCTTCTAAAACATCTAAACCAGCACCCCCTAAATCTCCTTTTGCAAGAGCTCTAACCAAAGCTTTTGTTTCAACATTTCCTCCTCTTGCAGTATTAATTAAATAAGCTCCTTTTTTAATTAATTTAATATTTTTTGAATTTATTAAATGATAAGTCTTTTTATTATAAGGACAGTGTAATGTGATTATATCTGAGTTTTTTAATAAATTATTAAAATTAGTATATTTAAATCCTAATTTTTTAGCTAATTTATAATCTTTTTTTATATCATAAGCAATTACTTTTATCTCAAATCCTCTTGCTATTCTTGCAACATGTCTTCCAATATGCCCTAAACCTATAATTCCTAAAGTTTTTCCTTTAAGGTCAAATCCTCTTAAATTTTCTAAAGAAAAATCACCCCTTATAGTTCTTTCATAAGACTTGTGTATTCTTCTGGAAAGAGCCAGTATTAATGCAAAAGTATGTTCTGCAACTGTATTTTCTCCATAATTAGGAACATTAAAAACAAATATTTTTTTCTTTTTACACTCTTTAATATCAATATGATCAAAACCAGTGGATCGAGTAACTACAGCTTTTAATTTTTCAAACTTATTTAATATTTGTTTATTTATTTTAGAATAAATAAAAACCGAGACAATATCAACATCTTTAATGTTTTCAATGGTTTTTTTATTTAATTCATCTTTAAAAAAGATAAGGTCATGTTTTTTTAATTTTTCCTTTAAATAAGTTTCTTCCCATTCCTCAACTTCAAAAAATGCTATTTTCATCTCCAAATCACTCTTTTTAATTTTTTAGTTATGTCCATAGGGTCTTTTGCTTGCCAAACATTTCTTCCAATAGCCATTCCTATGAATCCTGCTTTCATATATTCTTTGATTTGTTTTAGTAGAGCTTTTTCATCTTTTTTACTTCCGCCTGCAGCAACAACCTTTACTCTTCCTGCTGATTTTCTAGCCCAAGATAAATCTTTTAATTTACCATATGGCTGAATTTTAACAATATCTGCTCCTAACTCTAATGCAACTCTTGTAGCATAAGCCATTAGTTTTGTTTTTGATTTACCTTTGATACTTTTTCCTCGAGGGTACATCCAAACAATAACAGGTAAACCATGTTTGTGTGCATCTTTTTGAATATCTTCAAAATCTTCAAACATTTTTGATTCATACATACTTCCTAAATAAATAGTATATCCTACAGCACTTGCCCCAAGATTAATTGCTTCTCTTACACTGCAAAGCTCCTCAGAAATAGGGTCTCCTTTAACCAAGCTTGTTTTCCCATTAAGCTTCACAATCAAAGGAACCTTTGATTTTTTAATTTCAGCTTTGTATTTTTCTGCTATTCCTTTTTGAAAAACAATCCCAGTATATCTTCCTTTCTTTGCAATATCTAGAACATAAAGAGGATCAACATTTTTATCATTAAAATCTACTGGTCCGTGCTCTAATCCTTGATCATATGCTAAAAATATTGCTTTTCCTTTTCTTGTTATTTTTTTAAGTGAGATCATTTTTACCAAAAAGGTACATTAATGTAAGCAATTAATTTAGATTTAATTAATTTAGTAATAAATTTATCTTTTCCTTCATAATAAATCCCATGTCCATCGTCATCTTTAACTATCTTTCCTGTTTTAGGATTTTTATATCTAATTTTTCCAATAATATTTTTTGCTATTTTAAATCCGGTTTTTTCAAAGAATTTTAAATTCTGTTTACCCGTAAATGCTAAAGAAGTTTTTCTAGTTTTTTTAAGATAGTAAATTCTTGCTGTTTGAAGTATTCTTCCATACTCTTTTCCTTTTTCAACAGCCAGACCTCTTCCCATGCCTAAGATATTATATTTTTTATTCCCAAATTGAACTCTAACAGGCTTCAACATACCAAATGCAACAATTTTACCATTATCTTTCACAAAAAAGAATATTGCTTTTTTATCTTCTTTCTTAAAATCTACCTTTGAATCTTTTCCATACTCTTTTAATCTACTTTTATTCATAAAATTAATTTCTTTTTTAGAAAGTTTTTCTACTCTTTTAATATCAATTTCTATTTTCATTTTAATTTCATCCTTAATAATTTATTTTTTGTTCCGAAATAGCATATTACTGATTCACTTTGTTTTAATCCTAATCTTAAAGATTCTAGAATTGATTTTCCAACAATCTGACCAGCAACAAATCCTGATGCAAAAGCATCTCCTGCCCCTGTCCTCTCAACTACTTTTATTTTATCTGGTTTTAAGAAGTATTTTTTATTTCCATTATAACAAGATATTAATCTGTTTTTATCTGTTATAACAATGATTTTTGGGCCTAGTTTATAGAGTCCTCTGAGTAAGTCTTTGTCATTAATCTTGTTTTTTTTAAGCAAGAGCTGGGCTTCCTCTTTATTCAGGATAAGGATCTCACAGAGTCTTAATAATGGTCTTAGATTAATTCTTTTTATTAAATACTCACTAGGGTTAAAAGCAAGTTTTGTTTTTTTCTTAACCAACAAGTTTGCTAATTTTTTTTGAGTTTTAAGGCTTTGTTCTAGTGTAGAAGAATAATACAACCATTTTGTCTTGATTTTTCTTAGATTTATTTCATTGAATTTTAATTTATTATTAACTCCTTTGTAAGTTAGAATTGTTCTATTTTTATCTTTTGAATCTAAAACAATGGAATAACCTGTAAATCCTTGGTCATCTATTTTTCCTAAAAATCTTATTTTTTCTTTTTTTAATTCCTTTAAAATTCTTTTTCCATTATTATCTTTTCCTAGTTTTCCTATAAATCCTGTTTTTAGACCTAGTCTAGAGAATGCAACAGCCGTGTTTGTTCCACCCCCTCCTGTGTCAAATTTTAGATCTTTGATTAAAATCTTTGATCCAACAGGATAACTAATAAATCCTTTTTTTTCAGCTAGATCTGTATTTACAAAAACATCTACTACTGCGGAACCAAAAGTAATTACATCAAACATTTTCACCTTTATTTTTCTTTACTTAAAGAAAGATTTATCTAATTAAAAAACTTGTTATTCAAATGCCAAAGAAAAAAGTATTGGTTGTTGTTGCACATCCTGATGATGAGACACTTTGGATGGGGGGGACCTTAATAAGAAACAAAAAAAAATGGGATACTAAAGTTCTTTGTCTTACTAGAGCAAATGATAAAGATAGGGCTCCAAAATTCAGAAAAGTAATGGAAGCTCTTGGAACAAAAGGATATATGTACCATCTAGATGATGAAAATCTTCACCAGCCTCTTCAAAAAGATCACATACTTGAAATAGTTTCTAAACATACAAAACAAGAATATGATTTATTATTTACTCACGGAAAAAATGGAGAATATGGTCATCCCAGACACAAGGAAATTTATAAAACAATTAGGGGGGCTCTTAAAAAAAATTTAATCAAAGCTAAAAATGTCTTTTTCTTTTCTTATGTAAAAGTTATTAACAATCATCAAGGATATGCAAAGTGTAACTCTAATGCAGATATTTTTATAAAACTGAGTCGCGATGAACTTTTAATGAAAAAAAAATTAGCGATTGAGGTTTATGGCTATGATCGGGGGGGTGTTGGTTTTGAAGAGCTAAGTGCAGGACCAATAGAATCTTTTGATAAATTTGAAAAATGAGACCAAAAAATATTTCTATGGAACTTTTTGACTCATTCGCTAAACAGGAATTTATCAAATGAAAATATTACTTCTATTTCCTTATCCGGTTGAACCAGATGGTGTTAGTCTTCAAGGATATTACTTATACAGGGGGCTCTTAGATGCAGGAGCAGAGGTTATGCCATGCCATCATGCAGATAGTCTTCAAAAAGAGTTTTATCTAAGATATTTTAAACCAGATATTTGTATTGGGGTTGGTTTTTGGGGAAATGTTCCTGAAATATTAAGAGAGCCATTAAAATGGGGGGTAGAAACAATTCCTTGGTTTAATGCAGATGGTTGGGTAGCAAATTATCAAAAAGAATTTAATCAATTAAAATTGATGTTTACAACGAGCGAGTGGGTTAGGAGTGTCTATAATAGAGATGGGGTGGATGTAAGTAAAATAATCCCTATGCATATTGGAATAGACACAGATTTATTTAAACCAGTTCAAGATAAGGAAGTAAACTTTGCATTAAGAAGAATGTTGGGGGTTAGAGACAATGAAAAAATGATTCTTACAATGGGAGGGGATGTGACTTCTAAGGGTGCTCAAGAAATGATGAAGGCACTTGCTGAAGTTGATAAAGATTTTCCAGATTGGAAATATGTTTTAAAAGCATGGCCAAGTGAATGTGCACACGAGTGGAGAGGGCATGAAGAAAGATTAGCAGAAGAATTAGGGATTAGAGATAAAATAATTTTTTTAGATGATGCGTGGGGTCAAGAATTTATGTCGCATATTCTTAATGCATGTGATATTTATGCTGCACCTTCACGGATAGAGGGATATGGAATGATACAGGTTGAAGCCATGGCTTGTGGAAAGCCAGTAATATCAATTAATAAAGGAGGACCAGCAGAAACAATTATACATGGCAAGACAGGATTTTTAGCAGGAGTTGCCGAAAGAGTGCAACTAACAGAAGAATGGGCCCGTCCAAGTATGGGGTATTCTACAAAACAAATAATTAAATTCAATGAGCCAAAAACATTGGGGTATAGAGCAAATATTGATGACCTAGAAAAATATACAAGAGAACTTTTACTTAATCCAGAATTGTGTAGGACAATGGGGGAAGCTGGAAGAAGACATGTTGTTGAAAATTTAGATTATAGGGTTATTGCTAGAAGAATGTTAGCAGTTATTAGGGAGAGATTGGATATTGGTTAAATAACCTTTTTCTTTTTCAGAGAATTATAAGCCCAGATATAAGTACCAGCACTCCATGCTTGGAGTTTTCCGTGAGTTTTTTTTGTTTTTGGATGAATCCACTCTGGAAATAAATTTCCTTTTAAATTTGATTCTGCGAGTTTTGTGAGTTCTTTTTCTGCTTGTTTGAACATTTTGATTTTAATAAGAGAAAGAACATATAATCCTCCAAGATAAGGCCATATCCCTCCATTTAGATAATGATTAGGTGTTGCTCCAGCATCTAGATAATAATCTTTCCAATATTTACTTCCTCTTTTTATTACAGGATAAATTGATTTCACAGGATATGGATTAGATATTTTTTTTCTATTGATATAATTAATAATCTTTTTTGCATTTTTTTTATTGGCTAAATCATATATAACCGCAATTAGATTTCCAAAAGAATCAAACCATTTTCCTATTTCTTTGTATTTTCTATGGTTTTTCCATCTATAAGCCCAGTAAAAATCTTGGTTCCATAGTTTGTTTTCTTTATCTTTGTGGAGAATTTTCTTTAATTTTCTCTTTAATTTTCTTTCTTTTGTTAAGTCAAGAGCCTTGTAGTAAAGGGCTTGTGTACTTATTACTGCTCCGTATTTATGTGGAAAAGCATCTTGCCAGTCTGTTGTTGGAAGTTGTTCGAGAGTTGTGTCTTCTCCAACATCTCTAAATTTTGTCCAGGTAGTGGCCCTTTCAATAGACTTTTTATTACTTTCAAATAGATTTTTTTCCTTGTATCTTTTTTTATAAACATAATTTCCAATTATATACCATAGACTAGAATCAATACTCTTGAAGTCTACTTGTGGTTTTTTCCTTTCAAATTTCAAGACTGCATTAGGTATTTGTCCTGATTTGCTCTGGTGTTTTTTAAGAGTTTGCAAGCTTTTTTTAAATTGGTTTTTGAATAAGGGATCTGAATCAGTACTAGCACCAATAAGGGTGATCATACTGTCTCTTGACCAAACTCCTTTATATCCGTGTTTTCCTCCAGAAGCATATAATCCATTTTTTGTAGAACATGCTTTAATGACTTGCTTTGCTTTTTCATAAGCTTCTTCTAGTACTTCTTTTTTCATCATTTTTATATATTAATAATAACAATTAGATTTTTATGCTTTTTTAGTGCTGTTACAGGCCAGTCTTTGTCAGATTTTGTTTTAATTAAATGTTGAATAGCTTTTGCTTTTGGTTTTCCAGAAGCAAGTAAAATAATTTTTTTTGCTTTCATTATAGTTTTAATTCCCATTGTTAAGGCTTTTGCAGGAACTTTTTTACCAAACCTAGATTTTCTTTTTATAGTCTCTTTAGTTAACTCAATAAGCCTTGTTTTAGAATTAAAATCAGAACCAGGTTCATTAAAACCAATATGTCCATTAACACCAACACCTAAAATTTGAACATCAATAGGATTTTTTTTAATCTTTTTTTCATAATTTAAACACTCTTTTTTTACGCTTTTTGTCTCTCCATTTAACATATTTATATTTGATTTTTTAATCTTAATTTTATTAAAAAAATTCTTAAACATATAATAGTAAAAACTCTTTTTATCTTTCTTTTTTATAGGATAATACTCATCTAAATTAAAACTTTTGACTTTTGAAAAGTCAATTTTGTTTTTTTTGTATTCTTTGATTAGTTCTTTATACAGGCCAAGAGGAGTATTGCCTGTTGCAAGGCCAAGAGTGAGATCTGGTTTTTTTAATATTTCTCTAGCTATTATATCACAAGCTCTTTTTGATAATTCCCTATAATTTTTAGTTTTTATAACAAACATTTTATTTTTTTAAAGCTTCAAGTCCTGGAAGTTTTTCACCTGCAATCATTTTAAGTAGGGCTCCTCCTGATAAGCTTATATAATCAAATTTTTTTCTGGGTATCTTAGACATTGCAATAGCATCGTTTAAATGACCACCTCCAATTAATGAAAAACCTTTACTTTTAGATATTGCCCTTAATATTTCAAAAGTCCCTTTTTCAAATCCTTTACTAGAAAAATCACCAACAGGCCCTTTCATATATACTGCTTTAGTTTTTTTTATTTTTTTGATAAATTCTTTCCTAGTTTTAGGTCCTATATCAAAAATTTTATATTTGCTTGGAAACTCACTTAAATCTAAATCTTTTCTTTTGTTATTTACTTTAATCCCAAAATCTAAAGGGGTTATTACATTTTTTAATCTTTTTTTTAATTTGTCTTTGAGTGCTTGATTTAGCGAGACCTCTTTTGATAAGTATTTGTTTTGTGCTCCAAGATCAATACCTTTTGCAATTAAACATGATTGGCCGAATAATCCACAGGCTAGAACTCTATTTCCTTTTAAGAGGGGTAAGTAATCCCCTGGTTTTGATCCTCCTAAAACATATAGACAATTCTTTAGATTTATTTTTTTTAAAGCTATTACCTCTTTTTCAAGAAGTCTGCCTCCAAAACCCTTAAGATATTTTGGAAAACCTATGATAGATGCATGTTTTCTATGACATACAGAAAAAGCATCATTAACATAAACATTAAATAATGGAGTTAAAATTTTGATGAGTTTATTTTTTTTGCCTTTTTGAGGGTGGAATTCATCTTCCTCAAATCTAAGGTTTTCTAATAAAATGGCTTGTCCTGGTTTTAGATTTTTAATTTCATTAATTGCTTTTTTTCCAATAAGATCATCTATAAATTTAATCTTTGTTAATTTGTTAAGATATTTTGCATGTTGCCTTAGTGATGCAAATGTGGCTTTTCCTTTTTGACCTTGATGAGCTATAACAACAATCTTAGCTTTTTTTTTCTTTAGTTCTTTAATTGTTTTAGCACTTTCTTTAATTCTTCCACCTAGTAAAACCTTGCCATTGACTACATTAGAATTTAAATCAGATCTTAGAAGAACTGTCTTTCCTTTAAAATTAAAGTCAGACAGGGTTTTCATTATTTCTCCTTTAGTTTATTTATATAATCAAAAGCAGCTAAAGCAGCCTTACATCCTTCACCTGCTGCAACAACTATTTGTTTGGCAGGAATATCAGTAACATCTCCTGCTGCAAAAATTCCAGGAATATTTGTCATGTTTTCTTCATGACTTTTTGTACTTCTGAATAACATTATTTCTCCCCATTTGTTTTTTTTGATTATTTTTGCAAAATCTAATTTTGTAATTAGCCCTGTTTCAATAAAAATTCCTTGGGTTTTGAGATTATACTCTTTTCCTTGAACTTCATATTTCATAGCTTCAACAGAATTTTTACCCGTGATTTCTTTTATTTTTGCTCCTCCTATGAATTGAATTTTTTTATTTGCAGTTACTCTGTCTTTTAAATAGGCTTCACCCATAATTTTTGTTTGGATATCCATGAGATAGACTTTGGTAGCATATTTAGCTAAAAAAAGAGCAGCTTCTAAACCAGAATTTCCCGCACCTATGATTGTGACTGCTTTGCCTTTGTATAGGGGGGCATCACAAGTTGCACAATAACTTACACCTTTTCCTAAAAGCGCTTCTTCTCCAGGAATATTGAGTTTCTTGGGTTTTTTCCCAGAAGCAATTATTATTGTTTTTGTTTCATAAATATTTTTTTTAGTTTTTACAGTAAGGATTTTTCCTTTTTTTTGAATGTCTATTATTTCCCCTATTCTTATTTTTATTCCATAATCACTTATATGTTTATTAAATTTTTTTACAAGCTCCATCCCAGTTAAATCAGGCAATCCGGGATAATTATCTACTTCAGCACTCCAATTCATTTGTCCTCCTACATCTAAACTTAATACTAAGAATTTTATTTTTCTTCTTGCTGCATAAATAGCAGCTGTTAGTCCTCCTGGACCTGCACCAATTATTATCATATCGTATAACATTTTATAATTTTTTTAAGAGTTCAACCATTCTGTTGCTATATCCATACTCATTATCATACCAAGAAAGAATTTTGACTGTATTTCCAATTACCTGTGTTGATAATGAATCAATTATACAAGAATAAGGATTTCCTATTATATCTGAGGAAACTAGTTCTTCTTCAGAATACTGCATAATCCCTTTCATTTGTTTTTTTGCTGCTTTTTTCAGAGCATTATTAACTTGTCTTGCTGTTACCTTTTTATTTAATTCAGCTACAAAATCAACAATGCTTCCACAAAGTATTGGAACTCTTAAAGCTAAACCATCTATTTTGTTTTTTAATTTAGGAATAACTTCTGCTGTTGCAGTTGTTGCTCCTGATGTTGTTGGGACTATATTTGCTGCCCCTGCTCTTCCTCTTCTTATTTTTCTAGCAGGACTATCAACAATGCCTTGAGAAACAGTATAAGCATGGACTGTGGTCATGAATCCTTTTTTTATCCCAAAACTATCATTTAATACTTTAGCTACTGGGGCCAAGCAATTTGTAGTACAAGAAGCCATTGCTATTATGTTGTGTTGTTTTTTTAAGGCCTTATGATTAACTCCTAATACAACTGTTAAATCAGCTCCTTTGCAAGTAGCAGTGACAATGACTTTTTTTGCTCCTGCTTTTAGGTGTTTTTCTGCTTTGTCTCTTTCTCTGAATTTTCCTGTGGCTTCTACTACATAGTCTACTCTAAGTTCTTTCCAAGGGAGTTTTTCAGGATCTGGTTTAGAGAAAACTCTGATCTTTTTTCCATTGATTTTTAAGAAATCTTCTTTAACTTTGATTTTTCCTTTGAAAGGGCCATAAACAGAATCGTATTTTAGTAAATAAGCTAGACTTTTAATATCAGTTAAATCATTTACTGCTACTACTTTAATTCCTTTTTCTAAGGCAATTTTTAAAACAAGTTTGCCAATCCTTCCTAACCCGTTTATTGCAACACGCATTTTGTCCTCTTTTTATGTTAGTTCGAAGGTAAAGAAGTTTTTAAATTTGTTGGGTTGAATTTATTTTTATGCGCCATGCGGGAATCGAACCCGCATCACAAACTTTTTCCGAAGGAAGACTTCAAAGCCACATAGTGCTTTGTCGTGGGAAGCTTATATTCTACCACTAAACTAATGACGCTTAAATTTAATAGAATGGTTAGGTTTTTATAGATTATTTTTGTGTAGTTTTAATGGCAAAAAAATATTATGTTACAACTGCAATTGATTATGTTAATGCAAGACCCCATATTGGGCATGCGTTTGAGAAAATTATAGCTGATGCTCTAGTTCGATGGCATAAGTTAAAAGGCGAGAAAGTTTGGTATTTAACAGGCACAGATGAAAATGCTCAGAAAAATGCTCAAGTTGCTAAGGAAAAGGGAATCGACGTACAGAAATTTGTTGATACAAATTCAAAGATTTTTATAGAACTTTGTAAAAAATTAAATGTAGAATATGATGATTTTATTAGGACTACAGAACAAAGACATACAAGGGTTGCTCAAGAGATTTTTAAAAAAGTTTATGATAAGGGGGAGATTTACAAGGGAAAATATGAGGGGTCTTATTGTATTGGATGTGAAGCATATGTTACTGACAAAGATTTAGTTGATGGAAAATGTCCTGAGCACAATAAAGAGCCAGAGTTTATTTCAGAAGATGCTTATTTTTTTAAACTTGGCAAATATCAAAATAAATTAATTAAATTTGTAGAAAAATATATTGTTCCCAAGTCCAGGAGAAATGAGATTCTTGCTAGATTGAAAAATGAGAAGCTTAGAGATTTATGTGTTTCAAGAACAGGCTTAGATTGGGGAATTGATTCTCCTGTTGATAAGAAATTTAAAATTTATGTTTGGTTTGATGCATTGATAAATTATGTTTCTGGGGCATCTGGAAATTGGCCTGCTGATGTACATGTTATTGGAAAAGGAATAAATTGGTTTCATAGTGTTATTTGGCCTGCAATCTTAATGTCTGCGGAATATGATTTGCCAAAAATACTTTTAGTTCATGGATATTTGAATTTAAAAGGCAAGAAAATAAGTAAAAGCTCTGGGAATGTTATTGATCCTATTAAATTAGCTGAAAAATATGGTGCAGATACTGTGAGATATTCTTTATTAAGATGCAGTGTTTTTGAGGATTCTGATTATTCAGAAGAAATTTTAATTGAGAGACATAATAATGAACTAGCAAATAAATTAGGGAATTTAGTTAGTAGGGTTTCTGGATTAATTGAGAAAAAGGGGGTAACAAAGACAGAGGCTAAACTATTAAAGAAATTAAAAGAAAAAGAAATAGATAAGCACTTTAGTAATTATGAATTTGATAAAGCCTTGAATGAGATCTTTGCTTTTATTGATAAGTGTAATGAATATGTTCAGAATAAAAAACCATGGGAAACAGGCGATAAAAAAGTTTTATTTGAATTAAAAGAATCTATTTTAAGGATTGCTGAATTATTATGGCCTTTTATTCCTGAATCTGCTGAAAAAATAAAAAAACAG
>JAFCFX010000013.1 GCA_017608405.1 Candidatus Pacearchaeota archaeon
AAGATTGTGAGATTTTTCAAGCAAAAGAAAGATTTTTACTTAAAGAAATGGAAAAGATTAGGTAGTTTTTCTTTTATTGTGAATTATATAGATTATTGAAATAATTGCAGCAAACAAGATTAATGCTATTGCTAGGGGGGCTTTATAATCAGCAGATAAATCACTTCCAAGCACATATCCCAAGTAGATTAAAATCAATGACCAAATTCCTGCTCCTAAAGAAGTAAATAAACAAAACTTAAACAAATTCATCTTTGAAAATCCTGCTGGAAGAGAAATTAGTTGCCTTATTCCCAGAATAAATCTCCCAATAAAAGTTGTTATTTCCCCGTGTTTTTTAAAATATTTATCTGATTTTTCTATGTGTTCAGGTTTGATGAATAATATTTTTCCATATTTATTTATTAAGGCATTTATTGCTCTTCTTCCAAGATAAAAAGCAAGAAAATAATTTATTAAAGCTCCTACTAAACTTCCCAAGATTCCTGCTACTAAAACAGCCCAAAAAACCATTTCCTGTTTTGCGACTAATGCTCCTGCAGGAATTAAAATAATTTCACTTGGGAAAGGAAAAAAAGAACTTTCTATTAACATTCCAACAAAAATTCCAAAATATCCTAATTTCTGTATAATTAATAATAAAGAATCTATAATGGGTTGTATTGCTTCTAACATTTTATTTTTTAAATGGCAAACATTTTTATTTTTTTAGGATTGAATTTTTAAATAAAAATTTTATATCAGAATAAAAAGGAATTTGTTTTATTTTAAATATTCTTATTTCTATAAACCAAATAGCTACAACAAAAACAATACTCACTATGTACCAAAAGAATTTATGGGCAATATCAAATAAAACAGATTGTGAAATAAAAACCAAGCTTAATAAAAATATTCTTAATATATTTAAGATCAATAAAGCCAAGAAGGAAAATGCGATCATGCTTAATCTTTTTTTAGTATTTATGTTTGGTGTAGCAAGATTTAATATTAATAAGAGAAAATATGCAGAACCGGCTATGCAAGCAGGTATTAATTCAATTGGGAAGAGATCATTAATCAATATTGTGGTTGTAATTAAATAGGCATCAAAAAACAAATTAAGTAAAAAATAAACAGGATAAATTGTTAAGGGAGTGAAAATAAAATAAAATAACCATAAGTTTGGAATTGCTACAATTACGAGGATTGCATATCTTATAATTAAACTAATAAACTGCTTAGGAAGTTTGTTCATAAAAACAAGAACAAAATTTTATTTAAATAATTTGAGGTTAGAAAAGATTTAATCTTCTTCTAGATCTACTTCTGCGGTTGGTTTTAATATTTGCATCCATGTGATTTAAAAATATACTCCTCACATCCCATTATTGCAGGGGAATAATAATAAATAAAGCCAACAAAAACTTCTTTACGTGCGAGTTAAGTCTAACACACGCTATTTTTTTTACTATGTTTATATCTTTTATTGACATTTTATTTTGTTTTTAAGAATAATTATTTTCTTGCAACTCTAACTGCTACAATAATGATTACAACCACAAGGACTATATTCAATGCTCCAATTGCCCATAAGTACCAATTATCTCCGAAAAGATCTGAAAGACTCCCTGCTGGTTTAATTGTGGCTACAACAGGTTGTTTTTCTACTATGTCTCCATCTGAGGTAACTTGAATATTAAATGTTTTGTCTCCTTCTACTCCACTATTAACATCAAAAGTAAATACAACTTCTTGTGATTCTCCACCACTAATTACAAGTACATCTTGGTCAAGAATATACCCCGCTGCCCATGTTTCATAATCTACAGCGCTTATTGTGTATGTTTCTAATGCGTTTCCTGTGTTTGTTATTGTTGCTCTAACAACTAATTCTTGTCCTGCTTTTGCTTCTGATTCTAAGGTAGCATCTACAACAACTTGTGATTCATCTGCTCCTGAGCAACTTCCTTCTAAAGTAATCTCTCCCACCTCTTGAGACAAGTCATCATCAAATTCATTTTCATAAATTTCATCATCGTCAAAAACTATGAAATCAATGTAATATGTTTTTGCTTCGACATTTGAAGGTATTTTTATATTAACTGAAAAAGATTCATCTTCATATGAGTCTACTTCTCCAATATCAATCCATTCGTTGATTCCTAATTGATTATTATAAATCTTAACAAAAACATCTTCCTGATCGTCTGAACCAATATTCCAAACATCTCCTGTAATTTGAACTTCTTCTCCACATGAAACAACAGATGTAAAAGAGATATCATCAAGAACAACAAAATCATCTTCATCAACTATGTCTATGGATTGTGACTCTATTTCTGCATGAATTTTTGTTTTATCATCATCATCTAACTTTCCAATGGCCCAAGCATAAAATGTCCAATCTCCATCTTCTAATTCATCAATATCTTCGTCTAATTTAAAAGTTATTGTAAGTGTCTTATCTTTTCCGTCTTTAAGGGTAAAATCATTTTCTTCATCATCAATATACCAACTTCCACTCCCATCTGAGTCATAAAGCCCCCATCTTATTTCTAATTTATCAATATCATCATTTGCAAAATCATTTTCAACATCAATAGTTACTTCTATTTCATCAAAAATAAACCACTCTTCATCATCTCCATATCCTTCTATGACTTTAATGTCATCAATATCTAAATAAAAATCATCATCTAGAACATATCCTTCAAAATCATTTAATATCTTTTGAGGTGTGGTGTCTGGTTCTGGTTCTGGTTCGGTTACTGTGATTGAAACATTTAATGTTCCTCTAAGCAAAGGATCAGTAGTCAAAGGATCAGTAGTAATTGCTGCCCAAAATTCTATCTCTCCTTCATAAAGTCCTACTTCTTGATCTGTAGGAATTTGAACTGTAAGAGTAACTTCTTGGTCTGATTCTCCTGCAATCTCGTCGGGCAATCCAGTAACTTCTAACTTATCTTCTAATAAAACAATTGTATCTTTCAATAAATCTTCAAAAACAAAAGACATATTACTAAGATTTCCAACATATCCATTAGAAATTGTGAAAGTGATATCAACTGTCGTTCCTTGATCTCCTTCTCCAGTTAAGGCGGTAGGATCAAAAGTAACTTCTGCAGAACTAGCAAAACTCATGAACAATATTAAAGAAAATATGCTTAAACTCAATAAATTTAATGTTTTGCTTTTCATTTGTGTCATTTCACAGTTACATTGGTTTATAAAGATTTCTATTTAAAAAACCATAGATTAAACTGTAGAATTAATCTTCTTTACCACTTCTAAGTCTCATAAGTTCTTTTTGATCGTCAATAAGTTTCTGTTTAGCTGCCTTTATTTTATCATCGTTTTTTAACTTTCTTATTTCTTCTTGGGCTTCTTTTATTTTCTTTTCAGCATCTTCTATTATATCTTTAAAGTCTGTAATTTTTTCTTTTTTCTCTTTCTTCATATCACTTAGTTTTGTGATATTGATGTTTTTTTGTTTAAAGAGTCTTTTTTGTCTTAATTTCATCACAAAGATGAATCCTCCAAGCATGACAAGGATAGTCAATCCCCAAGAGATAGTTTTCCCTGAAAATAATTTTACTCCTTCTATATCAATAGCAGAGCCGGTTATCATTGCTGCCTCATTTACATTTTGATCTGTTGTAATTATTTCTTCTTCAACTTCTTCTGTTTCATTTACCCCTGGAGTTTCAATAATTTCAAATCCAGAAGGAACTACTTCAAGATAAACTGGTTCTTCTGCAATAAAATATTCATTAAATTGTTTTTGAACAATAGTTTTACTTCCATTCTTTACAAATACAGATATCTTAAATTTAGTTTCATTTGAAGGATAAAGATAATAAAAATCTCCATATTCATCAGAAGTTCCTCTAAAACTAGCTAAGTTTTGATAACCAAAAGAATCATCAAACATCGCTAATTGTAATTCATGATATGGCACTGTTTTTACTGTTATTTCTGTATCATATGCACTGCTAACAAGTTGTATAAAAAAACAAACCATAACCAATCCAAAGATTAATTTTTTCACCTCATTCATGAAGAAATAATGATTTTCTTATTTATAAAGTTTTTTGCATTAGAGTATCTTTCTTCAAAAGATTTATATAATATAATAGCTATTTTATAACGATAAAAATGACAATTACATCAAAAGAAAATTCAATTGGGGCATGGGCATTTTTAATCGGAGTCGTCTTAGCAGTAATTATTGGATTGGGCACTTCATCTTTTCTTTCTTTTGAAAGGATAACTGCATATAGTGCTCAAATTTATGCAGTCTTAGTTATTCTGGGTTTAGTTGTTGGTTTTTCTATTAAAGTTTCAGGAAAAGATGCTCAAACTTTTTTAGTTGCTGGAGCTATTCTTGTAATTGTCAGTAAGTTTGGGATGGAGAGTGTTGTTGGGTCTTTAATTGGTATTGGGGTTGGGGATACGGTCTCTTCAACTTTTGCTGCACTCTTGGCATTATTTGTGCCTGCAACAATTGTAGTAGCATTAAAAACAGTTTTCTCAATGGCCAAGGTTTAATTTATCTATATTAATAACAGAACTATCCATATCAAGTCTTGGACACGCAGTATTTATATAAGAAGTTAGTCCAAAGTTTTCAAATTCTTGCTTATTAATATTATTTGTTAAAAATAAATATGGTTTTTTATTTTTAAGTTGTTTTTTAAAATCAATTGCTCTCTTTAAATTTTGTTGACCAGGTTTTGTTGAAATTAATATTCCAACTTTATCTGCATGTAAAAATTTCAAATAAGATGCTTTTTGTTTTTTCTTTATATCTTCTATGTTTTTATCTGAAATCTTATATAATTGGTTTTGTTCTAATATATAAATAGGAAGGTTTGTTTCAATTGCTAAAGAAACTGCATGAAATCTTCCAGATCCTATTAATAAGACTGCGCTTGTTGATTTTGGAAATTTAGGTTTACTACATCCTAAGACTTGAATACATTTAGTTATCTTGTGTTTTTTTAATAATTGTTTTACTTGCTCAGCAATATCTTTATATTGGATAGAATAAGCAATAGCTATGTTTTTTGGGAGTTTTCTTGAAATCTCCAATACTTTGGGTTTATTGATCTTGCTTTTTGTTTTTGCTGGAATAAATAATGTTTTTACCATAACTAACAAGAAAAATTAGGGGTTATAAAGCTTTGGGGTTAATCCCAACGATCTTTTGGTTCTGCTTTGGATTTTGCTGTTTCTTTGTGGATCTTAGCAAAAGAAGGAGTAACAATAACCATGTTTTCTCCAAATCCGGCAATACTTCCTTCAAGGGCATCACAAGTTTTCTTGATCTTCGAAATTGCTCTTTTTAATTCAATAGAATCTTTTTTCCTTAATACTTTTATATCAATAATTGCGATGGTATATCCTTCTCTTAATGCATTTAAGATTTCAGTAACATCATCATAGTGCTTTAATACAAAGAGTTTTACAAAAACTTTGTTTTCTTTTTCTTCTTGTTCTAAGTCAATCTCAACATATTCATCCCCCATGGCTTCGTCGCCAACAGAATCTGAAAACGCCTTTTTTATTTTGTCAAACACCATGCTAAAGTTAAAAGCCAGATATTTATAAAGATTTCGTAGTTGCAGAGTATATTTTACTTCTTGACTTTTTTCATTATCTCTTCTCGAAGTTTGTCAAGTTGTTCTGTTAAAGAAGTCTCTTGTTTTTCAATTGTCTTAGTTCTCAAACCAAGAACCTTTTCTTTACTTGCAAGTTCATCTTGCATTTTTGCTTTGTCTGTTTTTATCATTAATTGTCCTACAATTTTAAAGACATCTTCTCCTGATTTTTCAATTTCCTTTAAAGCGGCCTTTGTTTCAGATAATTCCATTTGAAATGCTTGTTTTTGTAAAAGCACGTTTTGTAGGTTTTGTTCTAAAAACTGCATTTCTTGAAGTTTCTTTTCTTCCATTTTTAATCTGTCTTTATTTTTTTTATTTTTGTCCTAGGCTTAAAGAAAATCTTGCTTCCACAATAAGGACAAACAAATCTTTTCTTAAGATCTGTTTCTTTGATCTTCTTATCGCACCTAAAACATTTATATGAAACCATTTTAATTGTTATAATATATCATTTTTAAATTTAATCCTCTAAATAAAATGTGCCTGAGGCAAACTTTTTATTGCATTTTGAACACTTCCAAATTCCTTTAGAAAGTCTTTTTGCTCCAAGCCTTTTACAAAGTGGACATTTTTGTTTTACTCGCTGTTTTTCTTCTACTTTAACAAGCTTGGCCCTTACTCTTTTTCCATATCTCGGACCAAACCTTCCTGCTGATTTTGATTTTTTTGATTTTGTTGGCATTTTAATATATGGGAGCACCCGGATTTAGGCTCTGAAATAAATTCAGGCCTGCATTGCCCATGCGTGGACAACGCAAACGAGTTCAACTCCTAATGGGAGCACCCGGATTTGAACCGGGGTCGTCAAGTCCCAAACCTGAAAGGCTACCAGGCTACCCCATGCCCCCTTGAAAATAAAGAGGATAATTAATTTATAAAGCTAACCTTTACTTCTTTTTAGGTTCTTCTTTTTTTCTCTTCATCAACTTCTTCAGGTTTTTCTTCTGCTGACTCGGCTTTCTTCTCAGCTTCTGCTTCAGCAGCTTCCTTAGCAGCTTTTTCTTGTTTGATTATTTTTTCTTGTTCTGCTTGAATATTTGAAAAGTATGCATCTACTTCTGCTTTTTTTTCTGGAGAAGTTTGTGTTTTTCCTTCTTTAATTTCTTTATCATATTTTCCTTGTTCTATTTCTTGTTCTATTTCAACTGCGGGTTTACTTTCAATTAAGATTCCTAAACTAACACAACTCCCAACAATTGTTTTTACAGCTGCCTTTAAATCTTTACAAAGTAAATTTGGAAGTTTTGTTTTTGCAATTGAAATTATTTGTTCAATAGAAGCATTTGCTATTCTCACTTTCTTATGTTCTCCTGAACCTTTTTCAACTCCTAATTCTTTCTTTAATAATTCTGAAACAGGGGGAGAAGAGACTTTAACCACGGTGTTTTTTGTATTTAGATCAACATCTAATTCTACAGGAACTTTCATCCCTTTAAATCCTTTAGTAGCATCATTTACCTTTTGTATAACTTCGCCAATATTAACTCCTGCTGGCCCAAGCTTTTGGCTTAGTGCAGGTCCTGGTTGCATGCTTCCTCCTTCTGCTAAAATCTTAATTTTCATTTTGCTCTCCCAATAATTTTACTAACTTTGCTTCTTTAGCTTCTAAGGTTTGCCTTCTTTCTCTTGCTCCTTTATTAGCTCCCTTGTAAAGCTTGTGAGCATGATCATCTCCTCTTTTCTCAGCATTTTGCATATTGTTATAACTTCTATTTATTTCTAGATTATTTTTTATTATTGCTTTTTGTACATATCCTAATCTTCGTTCATAAGAAAGATTCAAGATGTCATTGGCACCAAAATTTTCTTTTATCTTATTTAATTTCAAAGCATAAAAAGGCATTAATAAGGGATTCATCTTTGTTCTCTTGATAATTTACTTAGTTTATTTCTAATATCTGTTAACTCCATAGCTATTACTCCATTTAAAGTGGCTCTACCTATAAGATTTTCACAAGGATAATTTGCTTCTCCTGCATTTAGTAAACAAATGTCTCTGGCATAATTTGATGCACACTTTTCTATTTTATTATCTAATATTTTAATTCCTTGTTTTACAAGAGGCTTATATAAGGGCTTTAAATTCATTCTTCGTCCTCCATTTCATCTCTTCTAATTACTTTGACATTGTCTAATTTAATTGTAACTGGTAATGGGACCACTGCCCCCAGCAAACTTACTACAACTTCTTCTTTTTGTTTATCAATTCTTATAACTTTTGCTTTTTCTTTTTTAAATGGTTCTGCAATTATTTCTACAATGTCTCCTTCTTTAATTGAAACAGTTGATACAGAAGGTTCTACCATTGCTTTTATTTCTTTATAACCAATTGTCTTGCCAATGATTCCCTTAACATAAGGCAAATTAAAAACAGCTTCTTCTGCAGAATCTCTATTTTCTGCTTCCAGAAGAACATAGCCTCTTAAACCATGTGGTCTTGAAACAGACGCTACACTAATATTTTTCTTTTTAACCCTATCAGAGATCATGTCTACTGCTCTTTCTTCTTTGTTTGTTGTAACTTTAATAATAAAAATCATTTTATTTAGCTCTGTCTAAGACTTAATATCTTAGAAAGATATAATTACTTAAAAATTAGGGTTTATAAGTTTTTGGTAGGAGTATTAAAACAGTTAAACACTCCGATCTTCCTTTGGAGGAAAAAGATTATCATAAGCATTTGGAAACCATTTTTTATGTAATCCTTGTTTTTGTTTTGGTCTTTTATTTTTTCCATCAGAATCCATTAAATAAAGCTCATACTTTCCACTCCTATCTGAAACAAACATGATAAGATCCTTTGTTATCCAAGTTGGGCAAATATCATTCTTAAGATGATTAGTTAGTCTTTTCTTATTGTCCCCATCTTTATCCATGACATAGATTTCGTTATTTCCATCCCTATTAGAATAAAAAACTATTTTTTCTCCATCAAAAGACCATACAGGAAGCTTGTCATCTGTGGGGTGTGTTGTTAACCTTTTTTGATTAGAAAGATTAGAATTCATAGAATAAATATCTAAATTTTTATTGTGAATATAACTAAAAACAATTTTTTTGGTATCTAAAGACCAATTGAAATGAGTATTTCTTAAATCATATAAATCAAATTTTTTTTGTTTTGGGGAAAAAGAAAAAACTAATGAACAAATCAATACTGCTGTTGAAAAAGTAAATAGGTGTTTATGTCTATGAAAAAAATTTTCTAGGGCCATAAATATCTTAGAAAAAACTAATTTTTAATTTTAGTTGTGTTTGACTATATAATTGAACATTCTTCCCCCCGATTAAATTCCCTATATAATTAAACAAATAGCTTTGTTATTAAAGAAATTAAAAATCCTCCAATACCGAGGAGGACTATTCCAATTGCAGAAACTTTTGCAATTGTTTCATATTCTTTTCTTGATGGTTTTTTCAAAACATGCCATACCCTTACACATTTATGAAAAAATGATTTTGTTGAAGTTAATATCCTTGCCATGTTTTAATTAGAATTAAAGGGTTTTTAAAATTTAGGTTAATAAGGATAGGAATCTAGCATTTTGTTGAAAAGCCCTAAGGCTCCCCTAACATTAACTTCTGCTCCTCTGTTCATTTCTTTTTCTTGAACTTGTTTAAAATCTTCTATTGCTCTATATAATGGGCTTGCTTCATAAGCGCAAAGCTTGTCTAAAATTTCTTTATCAAGCATGTCTAATATCCCTCTCATGTTTATTTGGCTCGCATTTCTGTTGGTTTTAGCAATAGAATCGAGTTTAGTAATTACTTTCTTTAAATTGTATTTTATGGGTTGTTCTTGTTCACGCATTGTAGTTATTTTAGAAATAATGGCTTTTTAAGTTTTACTAAAGGTTTTCTGCTTGATCAAATGTATAATATTTATTATTAATAACTGCTACACCCTCCTCTTTAGGATCGTCTCCTTGATCAGACACTCTATACATATAGTCAGGTCCTGGAAAAAGAGTAATCTTACGTATTTTGAACTTAATATCTTTTTTAGCATCCTTTCTTGGTTTAAGAGGGGGTAAAGCCACTAATTTATCAATGTGGTATGCTATTGAGTGAAATTGTTTCAGAGATGCTGATCCTAGATTAAAGATTACTGTTATATCATGCATTTTATTCAAAAAACTCAATTCCTAATTCTTCTTCAATTTCTTTATGTTTCATTGATTCAACTGATTCTCCATGCCCAAGAATTTGTGAACTTTTTACCCCTGTTACTATTAATAAAACCCTAAGAGACTTTTCCATATCATCAGCAATCTGGGCTCCCCAAATAAGTTTAGCATCTGTGCTTAGCTTATTACCCACTGTTTCTATTATGGACTTGCATTCATCTAAACTCATATCTGGTCCTCCAATAATATTTACTAGGGCTCCGTTTGCATTAGAAATATCTACATCTAAAAGGGGATTTTGAATTGCTTTTTCTACTGCTTCTAAGGCTCTTTGACCACTGTCTGATTCTCCCATTCCTATTAAAGAAACCCCCCCATCTACCATTATTGCCTTTATATCTGCAAAATCAAGATTAACTAGTCCAGAGGTTGTTACAAGCTCTGTTATACCTTTTACTGCATTTGTTAAAATCTCGTCTGCAATCTTAAATGCTGTGTGTAATGGTAATTCTGGAGCTAATTCAAGAAGTTTATCATTTGGTATGACAATTAAAGTATCGACAACTGCTTCCATTCTTTCTAATCCATCCATTGCATTTTCAATTCTTTTTCTTCCTTCAATTGTAAAGGGCAAGGTTACTACCCCAATGGCTAAGGCTCCTTGTTTTTTTGCTAAACTAGAAACAACAGGTGCTGCACCTGTTCCTGTTCCTCCTCCTAAACCACATGTAATAAAAACCATGTCGCTTCCTGAAATTTTCTTTTTTATTTCAGATTCAGATTCTTTTGCTGCTTCTTGTCCTATTTTTGGATTGCTTCCTGCACCAAGTCCTTGGGTTAATTCTCTTCCAATAAGAACTTTTTGATCTGCATTAGCATATAATAAATCTTGTGCATCTGTATTAATTGCAATTAATTCTCCTCCTTTAATTCCAATTTCCCTCATTCTGCTTAAGGAATTATTTCCTCCTCCGCCAATTCCAATAACCTTTATCTTTGCAGATTGTTTTTTCAGGAGTTCTGCTAATTCTCTATCAATTTCCTTTATTTCAGGAGATAATTCAGGGGGAACATAACTCTCCTCTTTTTGCTCATAGGATTCACCACTTTGATTATAAATCTCTTCCATGAATAGCATAACCACCCCTTATTTATAAGAATTATTGTGTTGTTTTAGGGGTTTCTTTTTTCTCTTCAAGAGGTTTAACAATCAATTCCATATTAAAAACATCTTTAAATTTTTCTGCAAACATTTCTGCAAATTTAGCCATCTGAGTTTCAATCTCAATAATTATTTTCTTTTCTTTAGTTTGGCTTTTAGACGAACTAGCTAGAGAATTTGCCTCTTGTCTAACTTCGAACTTTAAATCTCTTCTAAATAAGAAATTAATAAATGCCTTTATTTTTTCATTTATATCTTCAACTTTTCTTAATATTTTTAATTTGTAAACAACATCTTTTCCTGCAATTGGATTATTAAAATCAACTAATACTCTTCCTCCAGAAACAGAGAGAATCTTTGCAATCTTTCCATCAAAATTAAACATTACTCCGGGTATGGGGTTTATTTTCTGTTCTCTAAAAATTTTCATTGGGATCATTTGAATGAGTTTAGGATCTCTGTTTCCAAAAGCTTTTTCAGGAGCAAGTTCTATTTTATGCTCTCCAACTTCCTTACCCAATAAGAAATCTTCTACTCCTTTCAAAAACATACCTTCTCCCAAACAAAAGATAAATGGTTTGGCTTCTGTCTTTAAATTTGCTTCTTCTAAATCTTTTTTAATATTTGAATCAAAGATTTCTCCGTCTTTAACTCTCCCAGTAAATTCTATTTCAATAAAGTCTTTCTTATTTAAGACCATTTTATTTTGTGAGTAAAAACTTTTATAAATGTATGGCTTTTGGGTAAGTTATGGTTTTAAAAATTATTAATGCCACAGAGGCTAGAGTTGGAACAAATATTTTAATTGATAATAATCCTTTCACTATAAAAAAGATTGATATTAGTAAGACAGGGAAGCATGGACATTCTAAGGCAAGGGTCGAGGCTGTGGGAATAATAAGTGATCAGAAAAAAGTATTTGTTATTCCTGGACATGATAAGCTTGAAATACCTTTAGTTAATAAGAATAAAGGTCAGGTTCTTTCAATGGGAGATAAAGTCAATATTATGGATTTAGAAAGTTTTGAGACAATGGATATTGATTGTCCTGAAGCAATTAAATCTGAACTTCAAGAAAATTCTAATGTGGAATATTGGGATGTTGAAGGACAAAAAATAATAAAACGGAAGTTATAAAAAGTTAATATCCAGAAATAAAAAATGGCAAAAATACCAGAAGCGCAAAATAGATTGTATAAGAATGTTTTTGTTTGTAAAAAATGTCAAACAAAGATTAGAGCCGATCCTCAAAAAATTCTAAAAGGCAAAGTCAAATGTAGAAAATGTAAAAAAATTGCATTTCGACCTTTGAAAAAAAAATAGGTGAATAAAATGAGTTTTATTGTATATGATCTTGTATTGTTAATGATATTTTTAATTTTTGTAACTTGGTTTCTCTACACAAATAGAAAAAATCTGAAAAAAGAGGGGCCTTTTTTTCTTTATAAAACCACGTGGGGCATGAAACTAATTGATCATATTGGTACAAAATATGAGAAAACATTAAAATTTTTTAGTTATGTTTCAGTTACTTTAGGATATATCTTAATGATTGGCATGTTATACTTGGTTTTTCAAATTGTTTATATTTATTTAACAACATCTATATCCCAGATCATAAGGGCACCCCCTATTGCTCCATTGCTCCCTTATTTTCCAAAACTCTTTGGTATGGAAAATTTTTTCCCTCCATTTTACTTTAGTTACTTTATTATAGCAATTATAATTGTTGCTACAGTTCATGAATTTGCACACGGGATTTTCATGAGGAGATATGGCATAAAAATAAAATCTACTGGTTTTGCCTTTTTCAAGTATTGTCCTGTTTTCTTAGGGGCTTTTGTGGAACAAGAGGAAAAAGGTATGATTTCAAAAAGTAGGTTTAAACAAAAAAGTGCTTTGGGTGCAGGGGTTTTAGCAAATATTATCACAACTATTTTATTTTATATTTTATTGTTTATCTTTTTTAGTCTTACTTTTGCTCCGGTTGGGGTTGTATTTGATGATTATTCTTATTCTGCTGTGGGAATTGCAAGCATTTCGATGATTAATGGTGTTGCTGTAGTAAATCCTTCTATGGAAAGGATCGTAGAATTGTCAAAAGACAATGAGTTTAATGAGATTGAAGCGGGGGGGAGGAAATATATAGGAATTGCGGGTTTTTCAAGAGACAAAACTGAAATTGGACTGTATGATGATGCTCCTGCAATTAAATCAGAAATGTCTGGAGCCATAACGCATCTTAATAATAATAAAATTACAAGTTTAGAATCTTTAAGTGCTGAATTAGAACAATATTCTCCTGGACAAGAAATTATTGTGAAAACAACAAATGGAGAAGAATATCAAGAACATCAAATTATTTTGGGGGAAAACCCTTCGGAAAAGGGGAAGGCCTGGTTAGGAATTGGATTTATAGATAACTCTCGGGAGGGGATCACCGGCTTGTTCTTTAGTATGGTTCCTTCTTATGAAGAGCCACATGTTTATTATGAAGCAAATAATGATGTTAATTTGTTTATAAAAGATCTTTTATGGTGGATTGTCATAATTAATCTACTTGTAGCCTTCTTTAATATGTTGCCTGTTGGGTTTTTAGATGGGGGCAGATTTTTTTATTTGACAGTGTTGGGAATAACTAAAAAAAAGAAAATTGCAGAAAAGAGTTTTGCAGCAATCACATATTTTCTCTTATTTGTATTAATTGTTTTGATGATTAAGTGGGTAACTGGTTTTTTTTGAAAAGATTTAAAATGCAACTTCTTTTGTTATTTTCATGATCCCAAAGAAAGTAAAAAAAATTCTTCAAAAACAACATTATGAAATTGTGGGGGAACATTCTGCAGTTCAAATTTGTAGGTGGACAAAAAAATCAATTAGAGACGAAGGAGTTTGCTATAAAGAAAAATTTTATGATATAAAATCTCATTTGTGCTGTCAGATGACCCCTGCTGTAATGTGGTGTCCAAATAAATGTGTCCATTGTTGGAGAGCAATTGAACTAACAATAGGAGATAAGTTAAAAGGAAAAATAAATTCTCCAAAAGAAATAATCGATGGATGTATCCAAGCTCAGAAAAAACTTCTTAGTGGGTTTAAAATTGATCCTCAAAGCCCTAAAAAGCAATTAAGTAAAGCAAATATGAAAAAATATCTTGGGGCTCAAGAACCAACGCAATTTGCGATTTCTCTTTCAGGAGAACCTACTCTATATCCCCTGATAGGAGAACTCATTGCAGAATTAAGAAAGAGAAACAAGACTAGTTTTTTAGTAACTAATGGTTTATATCCTGGAAAATTAAAAGAACTCAAAGATAAAAACCAACTTCCAACTCAACTATATATTTCTGTGAATGTTCCAAATAAACAAATGTATCAAAAATTTCACAGAAGCGCAAAACCAGACGCTTGGGAAAGACTAATAAAAAGTTTAGAACTAATGTCTAAATTGAAATGTCGTACTGTTTTTAGGATGAATCTGGTTCGAGATATCAATATGGAAGAAAAGCATATTAAAGAATATGCTAAATTAATAAAAAAAGCAAGGAGTGATTTCGTTGAGATAAAAGGATTTATGTCTGTAGGATTTGCTAGGCAGAGATTAGGTTATGAACGCATGCCAACATATGAAGAAATGGCAGAGTTTTCTAAAAAGCTCGCAAAAGCAACTGGATTAAAAATGTTAGATAGTCATGAATACAGCAGGGCTTTTGTCCTGGGTAAAGATAAAAAGAAGTTGAAAATCAAGGTGCCTTAGAAGGATTCTTAAACAATCTCCAAAACTTAAGGGCCATGCAATCTTCTTCACAAGATTTTATTTGTTTTGCTAAACCTTCTCGATTGTTTCTTTCAATAGCAGAATCTAATATCTCTCTAGGCATAATACATTCAAGTTCTTTGCAAAGATATCCTAAAGGATAATAATGAAAATTAGGAAGTCCTGATCTTTTCATTTACAAATCAATAACTCCATCTTTAGTTAGAGCAGCAAATCTTACCCCCATAGGTAAATTAATTAATGCAGAGACCAGGGCCATGTGTTCTTTTCCATCACCAGAAGCAATGCTCAAGGCTACTTCCATTCCTTCAAATTTTCCCTTAAGTTTTTGAGAAAGTTCGTCTTTTAAGTCTTTTAGTTTTTTATCTAGATCTACCTTAATAAATTCAAATTTTTTCTCATGAGTAAAATCTTTTGCAAAATCTCCTCCAATGAGAATTATCTTATCCCATTCTCCATACTTCATAAGTCCAGAAACTTGTGCCCATGTTCCTTTTCCTGTTGATAATAATGCTACTAGTTCCATGTGGCATAAAAACCTGTTTTGTTTATAAGAATTATTGTGATAGTTCATTATTACTTTAACAGTATTCGTTCTTCTTAAACTCCTATGAAATTCTAAAACAAACCTTTAAATACTAAGTAACCATTATTACTATTAATTGAAACTAATAATTACTAAGTAATATGTCTAAAAAAGAGAGAAAACTAAAAACTTTTTTATTAGAAATTCCAGAAGAAATCTGGGAAAAGTGGAAAAATACAATTCCTCGTTCTATTTCATTAAATAAGGCTCTAATTGAACTTCTCAAGATGGAGGGGAAAAAATGAAATTAAAATTTATTATTTTAATCTTTGCCTTAATGATCTTTTCTAATTTTGTTTCAGCCTTTCTAATCTCAGACCAAGGAACAAATGTAATTGAACTTTCAACAGGAAATTTAACTGTATTAGCTAATTTAACAATTAGTATATATGATAACGCTACAGGAGGAAATTTGGTTTTCGAACAAAACTTTAGTGATGCAATAGCAAATGGTTCATGGAATGTTATGATAGATCCAAGCTTAGAATATGGGGAAAGTTATTACAAAGATTATCAGATTAATGGCGAGGACCTTGATTTTGATGGAAATGAAAGATTAGAGTTGCAATCTTCTATTGGAAAAATAAATAATGTTTCTTTTATTAATTTTTCTTTGGTGGATTCGTGTTCTGCCGGAAGTTCAATAAGATTAATTTATGAAAATGGAAGTGTGGCATGTGAAACAGATGATGATGCTGGAAGTTCTAACTTAACAAATTATGCTTTGAAAAACCAATCAGAAACCTTTACAGGAAACATAACAACCTCTCAAACAGGGTTCTTTGGCTGGCTTGGAAGTTTAATTTCAAGAATTACTAAACTGTTTGTCCAGGATATTGATTTCAATGGCACAATAAATGGAAGTGGCAATATAACTACTACAGGCAATATAAGTGCAGATTATTTTGTTGGTGATGGCTCTTTATTATCAAATCTTCCTTCTGGAGGAAATGCATCATGGAATGAAAGTTATGCTGATACTTTGTATGCTGATGTGCAGTGGAATTATAATCAAACAACAGCGACGTTTACAATGTATAATACTACATGGGATCAGTC
>JAFCFX010000002.1 GCA_017608405.1 Candidatus Pacearchaeota archaeon
ATCTTATTCTTTTGTAGAGATATTCATATTGGAGAATTATATTAATACACTTAGTTAAAGCGACTTTTGTTTCCAACAGAATTTTGAGTAGTAGTTTTTTGTCTTTGATTAATGGAAAAGTAACATAAATCATGTGGTCAAGAGTTTGAACTGATTTTTCTACTTCTTGAAGAGTTTCAAGGATTTTTTCCATGATTTTCAGAGGTATTTAGAATTAATATTAATTTTGGTGTTGGAAAGTTATAACCAAAAGATTAAATAATAAGTTGCTATTATTTATGTGTATAAATATTGGCAAGGGGAGACCTAAAAATGCGATCAGATGAAATTAAAAAAATAATGAAGAAATATAAGAGAGAATTTGAAATACTTGAAAATTATGATAAAAATAGAGAACTTTCTTTTCAGAGAAAAAGAATAGATGTTACTTTGTCAATTGCAACCATAAACAAATTAAGAGAGTTAAAACAAAGAACCGAAAAGCCCATTTCAAGAATAATTGAAGAGAAGTTTAGTTAAGTTATCTCTAGATGATTATTTTTGAGTGTCTATTATTTCTATAGTGGTTCTGTATTTGAATTTTTTTCCTATAGGAAATTTTTGGTTTTGTAAGTCCGTAGCAATTTGTTCTATTGGAGGGGGATCACCTACTCTTCTTTCATCATAATCTTTGCTATCAGTTAGTGTATATATCCTTTTTGTGTTTGTTTCCAACAAAGTACACTCCCCTTCTATTTGAACTTTTTTTACTAATTTTTCTGGCATTGTTTAATTAATTATTCCTTATTTTTAAAGAAACCTATACTAGAAAATACTATTTTGATAATTCTAGAATGGCTTCAGCAAGATCTCCTGTCTTTTCAAGAGCCGCCTTTGCTTCTTCTGCACTTTTCTTTGTTTTTTCCATTACAGTTTTTATGTCATCTTTTGAAATAGTTGGAGCTTGATTTTCTTCTATAATATTTCCTACTACTTGGAAAGTATCTTGGCCCTGCATGTTGATTTTTGTTACAGAAGGATTTTCAATTATTGTTTTAGTATTGTCTTTTTTCTCAATTATGACTCGTGATGCAGGAATATCTTCTTGAGACATTCCCATTTGTTTCATTACTGCTTGAATTTTTTTTGGGTTTAATCCGCCTAACATTTTAACTTAAAAATAAGGATAGAGCAATTCTAAATCCAATTATTAATACTATAAATACAATTACATGTGTTGGTTTTAGATTAAATTTACTTTCATATTCTTCGTTGAATCGCATCAATCCCCCGAAGCCACCAGGCATTTGTACTCTATTATCTTGCGCCATAATTTAGTGAAATACAGATAGTTTTTAAAAGTTGTTATGGGTTATTTTTTCATGATTAAGTATAATTCTAAGGAAGTGGAAGAAAAATGGAAAAAGTATTGGGAAAAAGAGAAGATTTACAAGTTTAATGGTAAAAGCAAGAAACCTGTTTTTAGTATTGACACTCCTCCACCAACTGTTTCTGGTAAAATGCATATGGGTCATGCTTTTTCTTATGCTCAAGAGGATTTTATTGTTAGATTTCAAAGAATGTTTACAGGAAATGTATTTTATCCTTTTGGAACAGATGATAATGGTTTACCTACAGAAAGACTTGTTGAAAGACTAAATAAAGTAAAGAGTAAACAAATGTTAAGGGAAAAATTCATAGATTTGTGTTTAAAGACATTAAAGAAAATAACCCCTGAATTTATTAAAGATTGGAAAGATTTGGGGATCTCTGCTGATTATGATGTTTGTTATTCCACAATTGATAGAAATTCTCAGAGGATTTCACAAAAATCATTTATTGAGTTGTATAATAAATCAGAAGTGTATAAAAAAGAATTTCCAACAATTTGGTGTCCTGCATGCCAGACTTCTATTGCTCAAGCAGAATTAGAAGATAAGGATTTTGATGCACTTTTTTCTACTTTAAAATTTAAGTGTGATGATAAAGATTTACTTATAGCTACAACAAGACCAGAATTATTAGGAGCATGTGTTGCAATATTTGTACACCCAGATGATAAAAGATATAAAAAATTGATTGGAAAAAAAGCTAAAGTGCCTTTATTTAACCACGAAGTTCCAATTATACAAGATAAATCTGCCGAAATTGAAAAAGGAACAGGAGTTTTAATGGTTTGTAGTTATGGGGATAAATTTGATGTTGATGCTATTAATAGGCATAAGCTAAAGCCCAGAATTGTTTTAAATAAAGATGGGAGTCTGAACCTTGGCAACTATGAAGGATTGGGGATCAAGGGAGCTCGGAAGAAAATTCTTGAAGATTTAAAACAAGCTGATTTAATTAAACAACAAAAACAAATAGCACATGTTGTTAATGTTCATGATAAATGTGGCACTGCAATTGAGTTTCTTGAGACAGAGCAATGGTTTATTAAAATTCTTGATAAGAAAAAGAAATTTGTAGAGCAAGGCAAAAAAATTAATTGGCACCCAAAATTTATGTATAAAAGATATGGAAATTGGGTTAGAGGGTTAGAATGGGATTGGAGTATTTCTCGAGAAAGGCATTTTGGGATTCCTATTCCTGTTTGGTATTGTAATGAGTGTAAAAAAACAATTTTACCTGATGAAAAAGAACTTCCTGTTGATCCTTTACAAACCAAGAAAAAATGTTCTTGTGGGGGACAAGCAATCCCCGAAGAGAAAGTTTTAGATACATGGGCAACTTCTAGTTTGACCCCTGAAATTACAAGTTCATTGATTAATAATAAAGTTCAAACTCCTTATTCTTTAAGACCACAGGCACATGACATAATTAGGACTTGGGCATTTTATACTGTTGTTAAATCTTGGTTACATAAGAAGAAATTGCCTTGGAAAAATGTAATGGTTTCTGGATTTGTTAGATTAAGAGGGGAAAAAATGAGTAAGAGTAAAGGCAATGTTGTTGAGCCTCAAAAAGTAATGAGTGAATTTGGTTCTGATGCGTTAAGGTTTTGGGCTGCAGGTTCAAGACTTGGAGAAGATGTAGATTATCAAGAGAAAGATTTAATTGCAGGAAAAAAATTTATCACAAAATTGTTTAATGCTTCAAAATTTGTTTTTATGAATTTGAAAAATTATAAGCCAAAGAAAATTAAGTTACTTGAAACAGATAGATTGTTTTTATCTAAATTAAATAAGTTAATTGAAATTTGCACCGAGAGTTTTAAAAATTATGAATATAGTAAGGTAAAATTAGAAGCAAGTAATTTTTTCTGGCATTTGTTTTGTGATAATTATTTAGAGGTTGTTAAGAAAAGAGTTTATAATGGAACAAAACAAGAAAAAGAGTCTGCATTTTTTACTCTTTATAATTCTCTTTTAATAATCTTAAAATTAATGGCCCCAATTACCCCTTTTATTGCTGAAGAGATTTATCAAAATTTCTTTAAAAAAACACAGAAGCATAGAAGTATTCATGTTTCTGAATGGCCTAAAAAAATTAAGATAAGCCAGAATAAAGAAGATCTTAAGCTTTTTGATGAAATAATTAAATTTAATAGCTTTGTTTGGAAAAAGAAAAAAGAAAAATCTATTTCTTTGAGAGATGAAATCTCAGGAATTAAAGTTCCAAAGAACTTAATCAAATTTGAGAAAGATTTAATAGCTACGCATAATATTATTTAAGATGGCGGCAATAACGAGAGATGAACTTGAAGAGGTTGTTGAAAAATTAGTAGCATATAAAGGTAGGCATACTGAATTAATTACCGTGTATATTGCTGCAGGTTATGATGTAAATTCTGTGCAAAAGCAACTTGAAGCAGAAAAGAGTACAGCCAAGAACATTAAATCAACTTCAACACGCAAAAATGTTACTGAAGCTTTAGAGAAGATTGTGCGACATCTTAAAACCTTAAAGAAAACTCCTAAAAATGGATTAGCTTTATTTTGTGGAAATGTGTCTAAGGTTGAAGGTCAACAAGATTTGCAATTATGGGATATTGAACCTCCAATGCCGGTTAAAATTAGGTTATATAGGTGTGATAAAGAATTTGTTCTAGGTCCTCTGCAAGAATTGCTCGAAGTTTCTGAAATTTTTGGTTTGCTGGTTATGGATAGGAAAGAGGCAACTATTGGACTTTTAGAAGGAAAAAGAATAGAACTTTTACAGAAAATGACTTCGGGAATTCCTTCTAAAGTTAGGGCTGGGGGCCAAAGTTCTCAGAGATTTCATAGGATTACAGAGGGGCTTACTAAGGATTTTTACAAGAGGATTGCAGATGAAATGAAGAAAATCTTTTTTAATAATGTGAAATTAAAAGGGATTTTAGTTGGAGGACCAATTCCAACTAAAGATGAATTTTTAGATAATGAATATTTAGTTACTAAACTAAAAGAAAAAGTTATTGGGAGAATTGATTTAGGAGATACATCTGAATCTGGGCTTAAGGAACTTGTGCAAAAAGCCCAAGAGATTTTATCAGATCAAGAGATAATTCATGAAAAAAAGATTTTAGAAAGATATTTTAATACTTTAGGAGAAAAACCAGAGATGGCGACTTTAAAGGAGCCAGACACAAAACAAGCTCTTGAATATGGGGCTGTAGATGTTTTGATTTTATCTAAGAATTTTAATAAGGCAACAGCAAAAAAATTAAGGAAGATTGCTGATAAGATTGGTTCGATTGTTGAAGTTGTTTCGATAGAGACAGAAGAAGGTCAACAATTTGATAATTTAGGGGGAGTTGGGAGTATTTTAAGGTTTAAGGTTTAAAATATTTAAAAACTGGTTTTCATTATCTTTTCTATGGCAAGGAATTATGTTGAATGGTTTGTTGATTTTGTGAAGAAAAATAAGTTTTTGTGTTTAGTATTTTTACTATCTACTCTTTTCTTATTTTTTCAACATTATAAACATTTGACATGGGATTTTTCTTCTTATGTTTTAAATGCCAAATATCTTTTTTATGGGGGAAGTTACTTTGAAATATTAAGGCCGCCTCTTGTGTCTGTAATTTTGGGCCTCTTTTTGTTTTTAGGAACAATGTCTCAATATATTTTTATCTTGATTACTTCTTTATTATTTTTTATAGCAACAGTTGTTTTGTCAGATACTATTTTTAGAGAAAAAAGTATTAAGAAAGAAACTGCACGATTCTTATTTTATTTTTTTAGTTTGAGTGCATATGTTTTAAGTTATGCTGTGATAGCAGGTACAGAACTTCTTAGCTTATCTTTTTTGTACCTTTTTATTGCATTTGTTTTGAAAAAGAAAGTTTCTGGGCATTTTTTAGGTTTGGGTATTTTGGCAAGATATAATTTGTTTATGTTTGTTCCTTTTTTGTTTTTTAGTAAAAGTTATAAAATTATTTTGAAAAATATTGGTCTGGCTTTTTTAGTACTTGCCCCTTGGTTGTTATTTAATTATTTTAAATATGGAAATTTTATGGCAAGTATTATTGATTCTCTAACTTTGAATATTTTAAATAGAGATTATTTGTTTGAACCTTTTATTCTTGCTCCTTTATTTGCTGTTATAGGGGTGTTTTTGCCTTTCTTTTTAGTTGGACTTATTTTAGCCATAAAGAGGATAATTAAGAATAAAGGATATAGATATGAAAATATTGTTTTGTTATTAATAGTATTTTTAGTGTTGTATGATTTTATTACAAATCCTCAAAAGGATGTAAGATTCTTGTTTAATTTGATATTACCTGTAGCATATTTTTCTACTCTTGGATTTTGTTTTTTGATTAATAGATTTAAAAATGTTGAAAAAGTAGGGGCTTATTCTGTTTTAGCTTTATTTGTTATTTTCTTGGTTATGGTTTTTGGTTTATTCTATAACACTAATAATTTGGACCCGAGAATTGGACTTAAAGATGCAGCAGATGATATTTACTTGTTGAAATTAGAAAATTGCGAAATTCTTTCTCCTTCCTGGGTTTCTGTCTCTTACTATACTGAGAATGTTTACCCTTTTCATGATGGTTCAATAAAAGATTTAGTTGAACAAAATAAAACTATATTGATTTTTAAAGATGAGAATTCTATAGACTTTTCTATACGCAATTTTGATAATTTTAAGGATTTGGTGTTGTATGAGACAGAAGAATATGTTTTTTATTCTAATGGACCTGATAATTGTGCAGAAAAATATGTTTATGATATTCCTTATACTCGCTATGAATTTTGTCCTAACTTAGCTAGGAAATTTGAAAAGTTTGGGTTAAAAGAGTCTTTTGAGAAAATCTGTTTTATCTTTAATAAGAACTGAAAATCAACATCTTGATAAAATAACTTCTTTGGATTGTTGATTTCAATAATCCTTATAAACAGTGTTTTTTTCTATCAAGTATGAAGGTGACAAGCAAGACTTTGGGTGAGGTTGATGAAGCAAGGGAAAAAGAGGATTTAAAGAAACTTGAAGCAGTATTTTTTGTTTCTGGGAGATTTTTAAATATGCAAGAATTGATCTCTCTTTCTGATTTAAACCCGGTTATTCTTGAAGATTTAATTTCAAAATTAAGAGAAAAATATGATCAAACTGATTCTGCAATTGAAATTATTGAAAAAGCAGGAATGTGGAAAATGGATGTTAGGCCAGATCATTCTAATATTATTAATAAACTTGCAACAGGCAAGTCAGAGTTTTCTAAAGCAGAGCAAGAAACTCTTGCAATTATTGCATTTAAACAGCCAATTAAACAGTCTGTGATAGTTAAGATTAGAGGAAATAAAGCTTATGATCATGTTAAAAAATTTGTTGATTTAGATTTAATTAGGAAGAAGAAAATGGGGCATACTAGTGAATTAAGTTTAAGAGAAGATTTTTATGATTATTTTAATGTTTCTAGTTTTGATAACCCTTTAATAGAGGTTAAAAAAAGAGACGATTTGAAAGAGGTGAATAAGATAGAAAAGGAGGAGGGATAAATGAGTTTGCATACAACCCTTATCTATATTTTATCTTTTCTTGCTTTTTTTGTTACTTCTTTTTATATCTTAAGCATGCGGGATTATTATAAAAGGAGGAAAGTTCCCCTTGAAGCGACTGATAAGACAGTTACTATTATTATCCCCGCCTATAATGAAGAGGAAAGTATTGAGAAAACAATTGAATCTGCTTTAGCACTTGATTATCCTAAAAATAAATTTGAAATAATAGTTGTAGATGATGGGAGTAATGATAAGACTTATGAATTAGCTAAAAAATATGTTTCTTCTAAAGATGTTCGTGTTCGTGTTTTCACTAAAAAAAATAATGGAAAGGGTTCTGCATTAAATTTTGCAATTAAACGTTCTAAAAAGGATATAATTATTTCTATGGATGCTGATACTTTTGCAGAGCCTCCTGCTCTGAAAAGAATGGTTGCACAATTTTATCATGATAAAGTTATGTCTGTTGCCCCTTCTATGGGAGTGTATAAACCAAAAGGAATACTCCAGAGAATACAACATATAGAATATTATCTTGGGGTTTTTCTTAGAAAAGCTTTTGCTTCTGTAGATGCTGTTCATGTTACTCCTGGAGCTTTTTCTGCATATAGGAGAAGTTTTTTTGTTAAATATGGAGGTTATGATGAAGGAAATATTACAGAAGATTTAGAAATTGCTTTGAGAATACAAAGTCATGATTATGTAATAGAAAATGCTGCTAGAGCCTCGGTTTATACAATTGCCCCAAAAACATTGAGGGGGGTGATTATTCAGAGAAGGAGGTGGTATGTTGGGTGGATGAGGAATTTTTGGAATTATAAAAGACTCTTTGGGATTAAAAAAGGAGTTTTGGGGACCATTACTCTTCCTATGGCATTTATTTCAATTTTTTTAAGTATTACTTTGACAATTTATTCCCTTATCAAGGTTTTAGGAGAAATAAGAAAAGAACTCTCATTTTTAGAATCAATTAATTTTGAATTTGACAATATTTTTGAACTGAGCCAATATGTTTCTAAAGAGTTTTTTGTGAAGATGTTTTACACTTTATTTACTCAACCTGTTTTTTTTATAGCTCTTTTTTCTGTGGGGATGGTGGTATTTTACTTGGTTTTTTCAAGAAAAAAAATGCATTATAAGGAAAAAATATTTTTCAATGCTTTAATCTTTGTATTTTCTTATGCTGCATCATATAGTTTTTGGTGGCTTATAGCAATTGTTTATGTAATATTTAATAGAAAAATAGTTTGGAGGGGCAAATATGGTAAAAAGGTTTGAGAGGCCAGTGATTATTAGGCTAATTTTATCCTTGATGATTGCGATAATTGTTTTTTCTGGAATTTTTTTATTAGCCAATTCAATTTCTTATCTTAATTATAAGTCTATTGGTTCTCAAAACAATCTTATTGGAGATTATGTTTCTGACATAAACAGTCGTTTAGAAAATTTTGTTTGTTCAGACACTCTTCTTTTTGAAGCTTCTCAAATGTTAGATGATGTGGGGGTTCAGATAGGGATTTTAGAAAAACGATTTGGGAAAAATGATGAAAGAGTTCTTTCTCAAAAACAATTTTATAGCTCACTAGAACATGCCCATTTTAAGATTGTTAATCGGCTTATTGTGGAGTGTGGTCATAACTTTACAACGATCTTGTTTTTCTATTCTAATGCAGAAGAAGTGGAGGAGGAAAGTGAGAGAACAGGATACATCTTAAGTTCTTTTAAGGAGAAGTATTTTGAGACCACCATGGTTTATTCTTTTGATTATAATATGAATTTTGAACTAATAGATGATCTTAAGCAACAATATAATGTAACTTGGGCTCCTCTGGTTGTTGTTGATGGAGGAGAACCTTTTTATGTAGGGAATATACAAGATCTAGAAAAACAAGAAGCAGGGGGGAAACAAGGAGTAATATATCTAAATTAAATATGTTTTTTCACCATATAAATCTTAAAAAAGCTTTATGACAGGTAGTTTTATGACTGAATGCTGTAAATGTGGAGTTTCAGGGGAAAGAGCAAGACTTTTTGATGCAATTGGAGATGAAGGGGTTGTTCAAATTTGTGAAAAATGTTCTTTTGGAACTAGCATGCCAATTATAAGGAAGCCTACAGATTTTCAAATTAAGAAAGCAGAAAAAAAGCAAACAGTTTATGAGAAACTTGCTGGAACTGCGGGAATTGATGTTCAGAAACACCAAGTAGCTATTTCTGGTGTGAAGACAAATGATCGTTTAGAAAAGCAAGAAACTAGCTTAAGAGATATTGTTGATAGAAATCTTGAAATGAATCTTCCAGAAAAACCAGCGCCTAATCCTAATCTTGTTGATAATTTTCATTGGATTCTTATGAGGGCCCGAAGAAAAAGGAAACTTACTCAATTTCAGATTGCTAAAGAACTTACAGAACCTATAACTGCAATTAAAATGGCAGAGCAAGGAATTTTGCCTGAAGATAATTATCAACTGTTGAGTAAACTTGAAAGTTTTTTTGGGGTTAATCTTATGAAAAGAGAAATTGTTAAGAGACCAATTCAAGAAAAACCAAAGAGACTTGGATTTGATGCAGATGCTACAAAGACTTTGACTATTTCTGATTTAAAGGAAATGGATAAAGGTCATGAAGAAGAGATTTTTGCTCAAGAGCCAACTTCTGTTGAAGAGGGGGTTGAAGATATTAATTTAATTAACCAAGAAATTGTAGATATAGAAGATGTAGAGGATATTTCTAAGGAAGATATAGATGATTTAATTCATAAGAAGTAAAACACAATCTTTATAAATCAAAATAGAGACTTTTTACTATGGAAATGAATATTCTTAAGAGTTCAAAAGATGAAATAGAACTTGAGTTTGAAAGCCTTACTTTAGTAGAGATTTTAAGAGTTTATCTTAATAAAGATTCTGCAGTAACTTTTACAGCATGGAAAAGAAATCATCCAACTGAGAAGCCAGTTCTTAAGGTTAAAGCGAAGGGAAAAATAGCGATTAAAGCTGTTGATGATGCTGTTTCTGCAATTTCAAAAGATTTAGATAAGTTAGGAGCTGGTTTTAAAAAGATGAAGTAATTCATCATGATAATATTTATTAATACTTGCAATTATCTTTGATAATGAAGATTAAAACTCATAGTGAAATTGAGGAAAGAATTTGTGATTTAAAAGAGCAAGGTAAAAAAATTGTGGGCGTTACAGGAACTTTTGATTTGTTTCATGAGGGGCATTTAGAGATTTTAATCCAAGCAAAAACTCAAGGTGATTATTTAGTCGTGGGATTAAATTCAGATAAATCTGTAGAGTTATATAAGGGGAATGGTCGTCCAATAATCAAAGAAAAATCTAGAGCGAGGATATTATCTGCATTAGAATGTGTTGATTATGTTGTGCTTTTTGATACGCTAGAAATTTCAATCCCTTTGGTGAATTTGATTAAGCCAGATGTTTATGTTGAGGGTTCAGAATATGGGGAAAATTGTATAGCAGCAGAAGCTTTGAAGAAATGTGGAGGTCGTTTGTATTTGGTTGATAAATTTGAAGATATTTCTACTTCTGGTTTGATTAAGAAAATTAAGAGATTGTAATATAATAATCCTTATTAATTCTAGTTATTAGGTTATTTTATGTCTCAAGATAGAATTTCTGCTGGAAGTTTTGATTTAAATAAATGGCTTTTTGGAGGATATGAAAAAGGGGTAATTAGTATGATTGCAGGACCTCCTGGAAGTGGAAAAACTAATTTTTGTATTTTAACTGCTTGTAGTCAGGCAAGAAAAGGGAATAAGGTTATATTTATTGATACAGAAGGAGGTTTTAGTCCAGAAAGAGTTAAGCAAATTGTTGGGGAAAATTATACTAATATTTTGAAACATATCTTACTCTTAGAACCAAAGAGTTTTGATGAACAAAAAAAAGTTTTTACAAAACTTTTAGAGAGAGTGAAGAAAGAACATGTTTCTTTAATAGTAGTTGATGGCATGGCTATGCTTTATAGATTAGAATTAGGAGATGCCCTTAATGTTGGAGAAAGTGATACAATTAAGGAAGTTAATAGGGAAGTTGCACAACAGATGAGGGTTTTAGCTGAAATTGCAAGAGCTCAAAATATTTCTATTATTATTACTAACCAAGTGTATAAAGGATTTCAGTCTGAAAGAGATTGGAAACGAGGCAAGCAAGCTCAGATGAATCTTGTTGGAGGAGATCTTTTCAAATACTGGAGTAAGTGTATTATTGAATTAAAAGTAGAAGGAAATAAGAAAAAAGCAGTTCTCTTAAAACACAGGAGTTTACCTAGAAAGGAATTTGTGTTTGAGATAAAAAATAAAGGGATATTTAGGAAGCGTTGGATGTAATTAGTAAATAATCATCTGGTTGTTTGTTTTTTAGATTGAGTAATTTAATCAGAACACTTGTATCTTACACTATCAATTTCAACATTTTCCAATCTTGGGCGTTATTATACTATTTTGCTTTTATCTTCAACCAAATACCTTATAATATTATAAGCATCATTTTGCTTTACTTTAAGTTGTATTAAAGGAGTTCGCAATCTAAATAAGCTAATACCTTTAATATTAAGATCTTTGTGTATTTTTAATATCATTTTAATAAAGGAATTTATTCTTTTTCTTGTATAATCTGCCTGATAACATAGTGTATCAATTTCGTGAATAAGTTTTCCCACATCCGCATGAGGGTCTGAAAATTTCATTTCATCTAAATCAATAATATATATTTTTCCTTTATTAGATACTAGAAAATTGCCAAGATGTGAATCTCCGTGAATTAAACTAATCCATTTCGGAACATATTTTTTTACTCTTTTTTTTAATAAATTATATTCTCTTTCTTCAATTTTTCCTTTTTTATATAATCTTCTGGAATGTTTTAATAGTTTCATCTCATCTAAAGAATCTTTTCTAAGAACATACCATTTAGTTTTTTTTAAGTCAACATGGTGTAATTTTCCTAATAAAATAGCGACCCCTTTTAAATATTTTCTTAAATTTTTAGATCTTTCTTCGATTAATGTCCTAAGAGATTTTCCATCTATGTATTCTTGAACAATTTCTTTATTTTCAATATCACTAAAGATAATCTTCGGGGTGGGAATTTTTGAATCAACTAACTTATGATTAAAAACAGTTTTTTTAACTTCTTTCTTAGTTTTATAAAATTTTAAAACATAATGTTCTTTTTTTTTCTTGTGAACAATTAAAAGATAGACTTTGTTAACATATCCTCCACCAAGTAAAGAAAGTTCGTATTTTATTCCCTCCTTAGAAAGTTTTTTCAAATAGGTTGATTTTGGCTTGGGAACATGCATTGTTTAAAGAATGTTTTAAGATTTATAAAACTAACCAAACAATCAGGTAATTGTTTATTTTTTAGTTTTTCTTTATTCTCTATGTTTTATTATTGGGGGTAGATTATTTACTCTCTTTTTCTAATTCTATTTCTTATTAATAAAATATTATTGCTAATTCTTGATTAAAGTTGTTAAAAATTAATTGTTTTATCGGACAGTCTCATCTGGTTGTTTGTTTTCTACTATAATAATCTTTATTAACCATAGGATAGAAATATTGATATGGGTAAAGCTGATAAGGTTTATGGTATGATTGAAAGGGCAAAAAAACCTTCAAATGCGATAACTTATGTTTATTTCTCGCTATTGAATAGATGGCATGATGATTTTGGTGCTAAAATTCCTACTTTTGGTTTTGAACTGATGAAATCTATGTTTGAAAAAGTAGAAGACATAAGAAATTTAGATTTAAGTGTTGATGAATCAGATAGATATTTTCATGGTTATCTTGGACTTATCTCTGGAGAAAGTGATGAAGAAGTTAGGCAGGGAATATGCAAACTAGAAGATATTGCAAGAATTAATCCTTTTGAAAAAGCTTTTTTTGAGGATGCAGAGAGAAGGTTCAGAAAAGAATGTGTTTGGGAATACAAAGTTAGGGGTGCTACAGAATTAGATTCTTTAGGAGAAGAGCTTGTTCAATTTTTTCAAGTTAGAGAACATTATAGAAGGGAAGATGGACATGAACCAACAAAAAAACAAAAATATGAGGTTAGACAAATATTTGTAGTTAAAGAACCTTTGATTTTAGGTAGTAATTTGGGAATAGCTAATGAAGAAATTAGAAAATACTTTGAGAATCTTGAAGGGATTCCCTCGCTTTTTAGTGGTGTTAACTTTAATGTTCCTAAAAATTTTGATGTTGTATCAGAACTTGGGCTTAAACCATTACTTAAAAAGAAACTTACTTCTGATGATACCTTCTCAGGATTACATCATTTCGTTGTGCAAGGATGAATTTTCTAAACAACTAGGTAATTGTTTATTTTAGTTTTTCTTTATTCTCTATGTTTTATTATTGGGGGTAGATTATTTACTCTCTTTTTCTATGGTTTTTTTAATTAAATTAATACAACCCCCAAGTAACAATAAACTAATATAAACTTCTAATGCTTTATTTTAAAGAGGTGTTTCTATGCAAGATATTCGCTTTGAAGTAATAAAGAAAATAGCACAAACTAGATTTAAGTATAAAAATATTGGAAAAATATCTAAATTAAATAGTAGTTCGCCTCCTAGTGTTTTTATTGGGAGTAAGTTAAAATATCCTTTAGTAAATGTTGGGATTTTATCTCCATTAGAGCGAGATGAAGATGCTTGGGTTTATGATGATGCTAGATATTGGGCAAAAGAAGATTTTAGTATTCATGATGTTGTTAGGCTGAGAGACAACCTTTTGAATTCAAGGTTTCAGAGTAAGGTTCAGGATTCTAGGTTGAATAAAAAGTTTGTGCAAATTGCTCAAGAAGTTGCATTAGCAAGTAAGCCAGTAGATGTTGAGATTGAACTTAAAAATAAAGTTAGTTTAGGAAGAAAAAAAGATAGGGTTATTACTCAGATGGGTATGAGGGCAGGATTAAAAAAGGCTAGAATCACAGAGAATGTTAAAATAGATAGAAAGGTAGATAAAGTTATTAATGATGAAGTAAAATCCTCTGAAGGATTAGAGTATCTTTATAAAAATAAATTTTCAGAATATGTTCTTTCTAAGATTTTGAGTGTAGGAGTTCTAGGATTAAAGAAGAATAAAAGATTAGTTCCTACTAGATGGAGCATCACTGCTACTGATGATACTATTGGAAAACAACTCTTGAAAAAAGTTAGAGATTATAAATGGCTTGAAGATTTTGAATTCTTTTTTGGAGAGTTTATGGGAAATCAGTATATGTTGATATTTTTTCCAGGAGTTTGGAATTATGAATTATTTGAACTATATTTTCCTGGTTCTAGTTGGAATCCGACTCAAGAATTAAAAGCTTCCACTGATTTTGAATTGTATTCTGGAAGAAAGACATATGCTTTTGCAACAGCAGGGGGATATTATGCAACGCGCCTTCCTATTTTAGAATATTTAAATAATATTAGGAGACAAGCTAGTGTTTTAGTAATAAGATTGGAGACTGTTACTTATTGGGCAGCACTAGGGGTTTGGGTTGTGAGAGAGTCTGTTAGAAAAGCTCTTGCGAGAGGGAAAATAAAATTTGATAGTAAAGAAGAATTATTAAATGGTGCTAAGAAGATTGCCAAAATCAAGTATGATTTTGATGTAGGTCAAGTTTTAAAAAAGAGTAAATTACTAGAGCAGGTTAATACTCAGAAGAGGTTGGTGGAGTGGTTTTAATAATTTTGGTTTATCTTTGGCATTTGAAAGCTGATGAAATGCCTAAAATAGTAGATTATCAAATAGGGCAACCAAAACCAAAAGTCCTCAAACCAGAAGAAATTCTTTTACCCTCAGATATAAAGAAGATGATTCAAGCTTGTTCTAATTCTAGAGATAAAGTTCTAATCTCCATTATGTTTGAAAGTGCTTGTAGGGTAAGCGAGATAGTTAACCTAAAAATTAAAAATATTTTAGTAGATGGGTATTGGATTAAAGTATCAGTAAAAGGAAAAACAGGAGAGCGAAATATAAGGTTAATAGATAGTGTTGGTTACATTCAAAATTGGATAAATGAGCACCCAGACAGAAAAAACAAATAAATTCACAGAACAACTAATGCACACGCCAATATCTTCAAACACAGACACAAGTCAAGGGATGATGGAAACACTATATCAAACAATGAAGAATAACCTTTTAATGCTGGAAAAGTTCAAAGAGATTTTAAAGGGAAGTGAGGAGAAATGAAGTTTAAAAAATAGTATTTAATTAATTAAACCAAGAAATAACACAAATAAAATACCCGCAATTAAAGAAAATATTGTTGCATGGCTCCAGTTAGAATCACATTTATTGCATGAGGTAGGAATCAACTCATCACTAGAAATATAAATCATCAGTCCTGCTGTTGCAGCCATTATTAGGCCCATAAACTGTAAAGGGATATTAGTAAAAATGAATTTTCCTATAAAAAATCCAATTAAAAGAGGAATTGCAGTTGATGAAGAAAGTAAAAAAGATTTTAGTCTTTTTTTGCTGTGTGCATAATAAGGAGCACTTGTACAGATTCCTTCAGGGATATTATGAATTGCTATTGCTAAAGCAATCACCAACATTGTTGAACCTTCCACTACTGCACCAGACGCCATAGCCATTCCTTCTGGGAGATTATGCAAGAAAATTCCTAGGATTAAGTAAAGAGATGTTTTCTTTAATTTTTTCCCTTGCTCTTGAGTTCCTAACTCTGGGTGGATATGTGGGATTAGTTTATCCAAACCAAACATAACAGTTGCTCCGAGAACTAAGCCTATTCCGGAAATCCAAATTGAAGAAAGATTAAGACTTTCAGGAATTAATTCTAAAAAAGAAATTGCAAGCATAACTCCTGCTGCAAATGCAAGCATGACATACATGAAACTCATAGAAGGTTTTTTCAAAACTCCTATTAAAGAACAAATAATAGGACCTAACACACTGATAATTAAAATTACATACACCTCTTGCATGGTTAGATATATGAAATAGTTTTTTTAAATCTAACTAAATATTTTATGTTTATTTTTTCAAAATAAAAAATTTAAATAGTTAAGAATTTAGAGGAGTATATGGAAAAAAAGGGGCAAGTTACTATTTTTATTATAATTGCAATTTTGATTATTTCAGCTATACTTCTTTTATTTTTTTTAGAAGGAGATGCTTTAAAGAGTTATTTTGGTGGAAAATCTAGTGAAATTTCAGCTTTATCCAGGGAGGCTAATATTGTTAAAACTCATGTTGATAATTGCTTAGAAATATCTTTAGAAGAAACTATTTTTATTAATAGTTTACAGGGGGGATATTACAGGGTTCCTAAAGATTTAAAAGTCTTTTTTCAAAATTCCAATTTATTTTGGGATATTCCTTATTATTGGATAGATGAAGAAACTTTGATTCTTTCTCAAAGCACACTAGAAAATCAAATATCATTGGGGGTCATAAATGAAATGAAAGGTTGTTTAAATTTTTCTAGATTTTCTTTTGATACTAGGTATTCTTTAGAAAGAATGGAAGTGGAGACTTTAATTAAAGAAGAAGAAATTTATCTAAATGTTTTTTTTCCTGTTTCAGTTAAGGTGGGGGATTCTGTATCTTTGTTAGAAGAATTTGAAATTAGGGTTGACAGTAATTATCTCTCTTTTTATAACCTTGCTGTTGATCTCATTAGTGAACAAAAACAACACATAGATTCCCTTTGTATTTCTTGTTTGGGAGATCTTTCCCATATCTATGACATAGAAATAAGTACAACAGAAGTTTTTGATGATTTTGATTATATAATCATTTATTACCTTAAAAAAGAAATTTCCAAAGAAAAATCATTTGAATTATACTCGTTTGCACATAAATTTAAATTAGAGGAGTTGTAATGGAGAGATCAATAATATTTGTTGTGGTGTTTGTTTTATTAATTGGTTTTATTAGTGCTAGCCCTTTTGCTACTATTGGTATGCAAGGATTAAGTATGGCTAGTTCTGAAGCTGCGGAAGCTATAAGTTTAATTATTTGTGCATCAAATCCTATTGTTTGTTTAGAGGGAAAAATTATTGGAGCAGTCCAAGGAGAAGCTATGGGGTTGTTAGCAGATGCAAATCCAGAAGCCTATAATGCTGTTGTTACATATAATCAAATCCAAGGTTATGTAGATTTGGGTTCAGAAATTACAGAGGAATTGCAGATTAATGAAGAAGGTCAAATACAAGAAGGAACAATACAATTTTCTAATGAAGAAGAAAGTGAGATAGGGAACTTAGTTGGAGAAGATTTTGATCAGGATGATATCTCTGTTAAAGGTATTGAATTTACTAAAGAAGGAAATAATAGTATTTTTGTATTTACAGAAGATGAAAGCAGTATAAATATTAAAGGACACAAGTTTGAAAATATCCAAGCCCAATCAGAATCAAAACACCCAACATATGTGGAAATAAATAACAAAGGAAAAATTTTGGGGGCAGATTTTACTACAAATGATAAGGGAGATTTTTATACTATTAACAATGATAAAATATATGTTCCCCCAAATTCAAGATTATTTTTTAATGGTGAAAAAACGGAGATACTGGTAAAAGAGGGGGGTCAATTAGAAAAATTCCCAGAATTAATAGACTCTGATTTACAAGGAAATATAATAGAGATAACCGGAAAAAACATTAAGTTACCTGAAGAGTATGTTGTATTGAATGAAGGTAAAATAACCTATTTTGATGGAAAACCTTTTATTAAAGAAGGGGATACTGTTTTAATTAATGATTTTGTTATGAAAGCGACTGATGAAGATGTTGAATTGAGGTTTGGTGGAAGGAGTTTATTTTCATGGGGAGAAGAAAAAGGAAATTTTGTTAGAATAAAAAGAGACGAGGTAATCTTTAATGGAAAGGGTGTTTTTGAATTTAATCCTGGAAATTATGTTGAAAGATATGACAAATTTAGTAATGGGTATTTGAGATTAATGGAACTGCCAGAATCTAACAGGCCCATACAACTAGGCGATAGGGGAAAAAAGATTAAACTAATCCAAAGACTTGTTGGAGTAAAAGAAGATGGGGTTTTTGGAGAAAGCACGGAAAGAGCACTTAAAATATGGCAAGAGGAAAATGCAATACGTATTGATGGGAAGTTTGGGCAGAACTCCCTAGAAAAAGCTTTAACTTCTGATTCTACTAGAAATATAAAATTAATCCCTAAAAACGGGAAAATATTGGTTGTAAGGAAGGAAGGTAAATTAAACATAGATTTCAATGGAGATTCTATTTTTGGAATTGGATCTAAAACATTTGAAATAAACAAAGGAACTAAAAATGAATATTTAAAGGACCTATCTTTATCAAGAGCAAATAATGAGAGATATTTCCAAAGAGGTGATAAAGGAGAAGATGTTAAGTTAATTCAAAAGTTGGTTGGTGTAGAAGAAGATGGAATCTTTGGAAGAGATACTGAAAGGGCAGTTAAGGAATGGCAAAAAGAAAATAAAATAATGGTGGATGGGAGGTTTGGTCAACAATCCTATGCTACTTCTTTTAGAGGAGAGGCAGTTTATAAAAAAATTAAGAAAGGAATACTCAATAATTTAGAAGTTCCAGTAGAGTTAACTTTAAGAGATGGGAAGGGGGAAAAAATAAGTGTTTTATTAGAAGATCTTAATGGTCGTTTTTCCTATAAAGGATCTAAAAAAAATATTGTTGAAAGTTTTGTTACTAAAACTGTTTTGTCTTTTGTAGATTCATCACTTAATACTTTAGGATTTAAACAAGAATCTCCTTTTGCATCTGATTTTTTTACCCATTATTTGGCAGGGAGAGGAGATTCTTTGAAAGTTGATATTCCAGGTGAATGGAAAGACTGGATAATTAGTGAGGTAGGAGACAAAACAGGGACTTTTAGATTAAATCCTTATGACTCAGAAATTTTTGATTTAAAAAATTCCTTGGGATATTTTGATGTGGAAGTACTTGAGAATGAAGATGGTTCTAAAATTTTTAAATTACATGATAAATATGAATTTGCATTTGCAAAGAATGATCTTTCTGAAAAAGGAAGACATGGTTTTTCAGTAGGAGAATTAGATGAAGAAACAATAAAAAAATTAAACGAAAAGTTTTTACCTAAAAGAACATTTGCAAACCCTGGTGGGTTTGAAGAAAGATTTGAAATTAAAACTATTGGGGATAAAACCTATTTCTTTATTCCCCAAGAATGGTTAGATGAAAATGGTTATCCTTATACAATAGAAGGAGAATTTAAAATAGTATAGGTTAGTACCAATTAGTCAAATTATCAAAATTAAAATATATGGATTTAGTTAGCAAATCATTAGAAATTCTTTTTAAATTTTTATTATCAAATAATTCTATGGCTGTTTCTACTATGCCTTGCGTGTTCTTCAATTGATTATAAGTCGTTAAATCGCCAACAGCTTTGGCTGCTCCAACCCCAAAAGCTGTAGCGGCTGTTCCAACTCCCATGTAAATTGGGCCGGAATCAATATTAGCAGACTTAGCAACTTCTTCTGGAAATTCTCTAAAACCAGCAAAAAAAACAAGATCTTTTTTAAAATATTTTTTGTAATTTTCCCAAAGTTCTTTTGATTCATCTAGAGCAAAATTAGACATATATCTTACACTCCAAGAAATAGCACATCCTCTTGGAATTTTTCCGTAATCAATTCCTGCAACTTCTGAAAATGGAAGCCCTGTTTTTTCATCTGTTGCTTTATTTTGCATATATGTAAGCCATTCTTTAATGGGCCTCTCTGATAAATTTTTATCAAAATTTTTATCAAAAACATATAAGGAATAAAGAGTTACTGTTTGATCTGCTGGCCACCTATATTTAAGATGATTATAGGATCTAACATGTTTATGTTCATCTTCTATGGTCTTTTTTGTTAGGTGTTTTGAGATTTTCTCGTTAAGTTCTTGGTATTTGTTATCCCCCTTTACTCTTTGATAAGCTCCAAGGATAACATTTAAATGACTGAGATATATTCCGTTATTCTCTAAATCTCCAATATCTAAAATTTCTTCTTTATAAGGAGAAATTTTATCATCTAAAGTTATATTAACAACTCTTTCTAATAGAGATCCTACTTCTTTTCTTCTGTTAGGGTTTTTTATTGAAAATCCCACAAGGCCTTCTGCCATATTAGATAAAGCATAAATTCCCATTTCTGATGTTTGTATATTGATTTTGTTAAATCCTTCAAAAGGGGCTAATAGAAATTCTTTAATAGATTTATATTCCTCTGTATCTTGTACTTCTTTTACAACATTTTCCAACTTTAATCCTTTTTGTGAAATCTTTTGTTCTTGGATTAGAATCTTCTCTGGTCTATTAATTTGAGGATTTCCTAATAACAAAGCAGCTAATAATGATATTGTAAAAACTTTCTTTCTTACCATTTTTTCTGTAAAAGTAGTTTATATATAAAGTTTTCTATTATTGTCATTTTATAGGAGTTACATATAGGAAGATTTATAAACCTAATATTACTTGAAAAATTAAGTTAGAATGGCAATAAAAGATTATTCATTTACAAAATACAACCAAGAATTAATAGATCACTTAGTAAGACATTTGCAAGGTAGCCAGACAGCAGGATCACATTTTATAAAAGGTGCTTTTCCAACTGCAAAATCTTTAGTTGACTATGCTCATGAGCATATTCAAGAATATGATGGGGATAAATTAGTTAAGAGTGTTGACACTGGAAAAACAATTGGTTATGATTCCTTAGTTTCATTAGAAAATCTTCCTGAATCTGCTAGTGTATCTCAAGAACCAAGAGGTAGAGAGGGATACTTAGCTAATATGGTAAGGGGGGTGGAGAAACACCCAACAAGTAAGATGGTTATTGTTGCAGGGCCTATTGACGAAGCTAATCATGGTTTTTATACTATTTATCCTGGAGAAATCGCTCCACCTTTTCCAGCAACAAGAGAAAAATTAGAAGAAATGGGTTACTCTGGAAAAGATTTAGAAGAACAAGTTAAAGTCAATAAGGGTTATAAGGAATTTTGGGACAATCACGGATTTGTTATAGGGGAAAAATAAAATGGAAAAAGAAAAAACATTAAAAAATAAGGTTTTAAATAAAATAGGAAAAGCTACAGCCTGGACTCTTGAAAAAGGAGTTTCTGAATTAGCCTTAATTGGAGGGATTTTTTCAGCAACAAATACAGGAAATTATTTTGAAAAAGTTGGAACAGGAATTATTGGTCCTTCCAAAGTTTTATATTCTGGAGCTAAAGCATATATTACAAATGAAGGATTTAGAGATGTTGCCAATAATCAAATTTTAGAAGCTATGCAAGGCATAGGAAATATTGCTGGAAACATAGTTGATAGCCCTATTGAAACCGGGTTTGCTGCAGCAACAACTTGGGGGTTATATAAATCAATTCCAATAGCCTCAAAAAAGATAAGAAGACATTATTCAGATAAAAAGAGAAAATGAAATTTAAGATAAGGGGGCATCATTTAGAAGAATTAGCATCAGATCTTAAATGGAATAGAGATTCTTATTTAATTGATAGTATGCGAGCTAATCCACAAGAAAAAGTTGTTGTGATTAATACTTATGATGATTTTTGCAAAAGAATTTGTAAATTAAAATGTGATGAAAACAAAGAAAATTTACCTAATTGGGATAAGGCCTTTACTAATCTTAATGGTTTTGAGTTAAATAGGTCTTATTCTGCTGAAGAATTTCTTAATAAAATGCAAAATATGGGTAAAGAAAGAAGAGGTTTTGCCACATCTGACGTGGTTATGGAATGCGGACAAAACATGACTTATGATGAAATACTAGAATATCTTTCTGAAGTTTATTTTGATTTTGGAAAGCTATTTTAGGTGGCGACATATGTCACCAGGGAGCACAGTGGAGTGGTTTTAGTTAACTTTATAATATATATTTTCCAATATATACTATCAAAAGGAGGTTAAAAATATGTGTAACCATAAATTGTGGGGTATTATTCTTGGTGTAGTAATTATCTTATTCACACTTTGGGATACTGTTGCATGGACTAGTTGGTTAGTAGTAATTGCGGGTATTATAATTTTATTTTATGCTTTTAAAGGTGATTGTTGTACTTGTGAGACAGAGGCTCCAGTAAAAGCCAAGCCTAAGAAGAAAAAATAATTTTATTCTTTGTTTTCTAATTTTTTCTTGTAAGCTTCAATTCTTTCTTTATTAGTAGAACATGCTGGGTTGAAACAAAAAAACCAGGGTTTTTTCGCTTTTCTTAAAGATATTAGCTTTGGAAAACCACATTCTTCGCAAACTTTGTCTGTTTTTTTAATTACCCCCTTTGGAGGAAGACTAAAAGTAGTTTTGCAATCTGGATAAGCATTACATGCAATAAAATGTCTTCTCGTTTTCCTAGAATAAGTAATAGCTAATTCTCCTTTTTTACAGATAGGGCAAGGGCATAATGTGTTTTCTTTTTTTTGCTGTTCTCTTAATTCGAGATTTGCTTGTAAAAGTTCTTTTCCTATTTGTTTTTCATTTTTTTCAAAATCTTTTGAAATATTAGTTATTGTTTTTTTAGCCTTGTTTATGACTTTTTTTTCCTTCAAAGCAAAATCTTTTTTCGCTTCTACAATTTTTTCCATTTCTTCTTCAAAACTTCTTGTTAATTTTTCATCTATGATTATTGGGGAATATTTCTCGAGTGTTTTAATTAATGATATTCCTAGGGCGGTGGCTTCAATAGATTTTTCTTTAATATACCCCCTATCGTAAAGAGTTTCTAAAATACTAGACCTGGTGGCCTTGGTTCCAAGATTTCTTTTTTCAAGTTCAGAAAGTATTGAAGCTGGAGAATATCTTTTTGGGGGCTGAGTTTGTTTTTCTTCTGTTTTTGCATTTATTATTTTTACTTCTCCTTCTAAATCAGGAATATCAATTTCTTTTAGTTTTATAGGATAAATTTCTGTCCAAGCTTTTTTTCTTATTGAAGAGCCCCTGGCAGTAAAAATTAAATTATCAACTTTAGCTTTCACTGTTTTATTATCAACAATTGCATTATCACAGAAAAGAGCTAAAAACCTTTTTGCAATTAAATTATATATTTTTTCTTCATCACTTGATAAGATTTGAGTATTTCCTGTTGGATAAATTGAAGGATGTGCAGGATCTGATTTTTTGCCTTCAATTGGTTTTTTCTTTGTTATAAGATGCTCTACATTGTATTTTTTTGCAATTTTTTGCAAAATTGTTTTATAATCTACTGATTCTGGAAGTTTTTGACTTGAAGTTCTTGGATAGGAAATTAACCCAGCTAAGTAGAGGGATTGGGCTGCTTTTAGTGTGTTTGCAGGAGTTATGCCATGAAATTTATATGCTTCTATTTGCAGAGTTGTGAGATTAAAAGGGGGATTTGGAACAAGGATATTTTCTTTTTTTTCTGTTGTTGCTTGAGCTGTTTTTCCTTTTAAATCTTGAAATTTTTTTAATTCTGATTTTTTGAAAATATCTTTGTTGTGTTTTAATTCAAGAACATGTGAATTTTTGACTGTTATGAACACTTGCCAATATTTTTCTGATTTAAACCCCTGTATTGATCTTTCTTTTTGAACTATTAAATTTAAAGCAGGACCCTGAACTCTTCCTATAGACATTATTCTAAATTTTCCTGTTGTTTTTATTGCATTCATTAATGCTCTTGAGAGATTTATTCCATAAAACCAATCTAAATAATGCCTTGTTTCTCCTGCAATGGCCTGCCCCCAACTCAAATTTGCAGATTTTGATTCATATGCTTTGTTTAATTCTGCGTCTGTTAAAGCTGAAAATTTCATTCTATTTGCTTCTTTTTGACCACAAATAAATCTAATTACATTTAATCCGATTACTTCTCCCTCTATATCGTAATCTGTCGCGACTGTTAGACTTCCTGCATTTTTAGCTAGTCTTAAAATAGTATCATAGTATCTTTTTGTAAAATCTTTTTTTCTTACGAGATAATTTGGCATCCAGCCTATATCAAAACTGGGGATAGAAGCTCCTGAATTATTTTGACTTAAAGTAAATAAATGTCCTACTGCACAAGCCACAATTATTTTTTTTCCTTGTCTGTCCACTTCGTAATATGGTACTTTGTTTAGTGTTTGTTGGACTGCGCTTCCTAGTGCAGCTGCGATTTTTGCTGCTGCTTGAGGTTTTTCTGTAATTACTAATTCATATCCTGATTTTTTTAAATTAATTTTTGGAGCAGAATAAGGTTCTTCTTTGGTTTTTGTTTTCTTACTATTTTTTCTTCTTTTTCTCGGTTTTGTTTCTTTCTCTATTGTTTCTATTGTTTCTCTCGATGGCTTTTTGTATTTAACTTCTATTGCTTGTTTAATTATTTCTTGTTTTGGTGGTTTTTCTTTTACAGGAACGTCTATTGTTTTTTTTATTGTTTCAGTATCAACTGGAAAATAATTTTCTACTATTTTTTCTTCTCTGGTCTTTTTTTCCTTGCGACGCATCTTTATTTAGAAGAAATAGGCTTTTTAAGGGTTTTTGATTAAATCTCAAAAACTTTGGCCCTTCTAGATACATTAATTACCCTGGTTTTGCCAATATTTTCTTCAAGACCAGAGGCTTCATGAATGTGTGAGCATATTGCTAAGTCTGGTTTAAATTGTTCTATTGCTTTTCTTATGCCTTTTGAACCAGGCCATCCAGAAAATTCTGATTTACTATCTTCAGGATGCATGTGTGTAACCATTATTTTCTTTTTTAGATTTTTTACTTTGTCATGACTTTTTTTTAATAAGTTAAATATTTCAGAGTCTTTGAGCATGAAGACCCCCATATCTGCTGTGCCTGCTCCAAAAAAACCAATATTATTTTTTTTAAATGAATAACCATGTAGATGTTTTGCATAAGGTGCATATGCTTCTGCTAAAAATTCTGTTGTAGAGATTGACTCATGATTTCCTGGAATAATTAAAACATCTTTTTTTGCTTTGGCAAAGGGGCCAACAATATCTTTAATAGATGTTTCAGCAAATGTTAGGTCTCCTGCTAAGATTATGATATCTATATTTTCTTTTTTTGCTTTTTCAGCTAATTTTTTTACAAGTCCTGTGTCTCCATGAATGTCCCCGACTGCGAGGATTTTTGTTTTGGTTTGCTTTTTAAGCGAATCAGACCGAACTTGTGAGAGTCTTTTGAGTTTTTGTTTAACCATAAAATAATTAGAGAGGAGAAGTTAATAAGGGTTACGAAATTCGAATTTTCACCCATATAGAGGAATGAAAATATATATTCCAAAACATTTATAAGTAAGACCCTTTCTGAATATATACATTGAAACACATGCATTACAATTAAAATGAAAGACAATTTTGATATCTTTTTTCGAAGGAAGCCAGCCTTGATGTTGGTATCTTTAAAGAAGAATGTCAGGATGCGGTATGGTAGTATTTTGGCTAAAGAAGTGGATTGTACATACAGCCACGCAGTAAAAATTCTACAGACACTTGAGTCTTTGAAATTGGTTGATTTTGAGAAAAAGGGGCGAATTAAAATTATAAGATTGACCAAGAAAGGTAGAGTAGTTGCAGACGCAATTGAGAATATTCAAAGTTTGATTAGATGATTCTGAATTAGCCGCCCCTGAGATTTGACTTGTATTTGGGAATGTGTTAGCTAGAGGTAGAAGTGAGTGGCCCTGGACTAAAATTAAAATTTCGTCAGAGAACCCTAATAGAATTATGGCCCTGGAGGGATTTGAACCCCCGACACCCAGATTAAGAGTCTGGTGCTCTGCCAAACTGAGCTACAGAGCCATTAAATAACTAGAAATAATTTGTTTAAAAAAGTATTTATCGTATTTATCTATACTCGCGCCAGGTGTTTTCACATTTTGTGCACTTGAAGAACTTAGTTTCTGATTCATCACCTGATCGTGTTTGGACTGTCCAAAAATATGCCTTCTCGTTTTTACATTTTCTACAGGTTTCATTGATTATTGGAAGAATCTGGGTGTCTTTATTAGAAACAACTGCAATTTCTTTTTGTTCATCTATTTTTTCAGAAGTTTTTAAATTTACTTTTTCTTTTCTAGAATAATTACACCTAGCACACCCATAATTTTTTCTTTTCTGTATTAATACTGCACCACATTTCGGGCAAAATTCCATCTTAGTCTTGAACTCTCTTTATTTAAAAAGCTTTCTAATTTGCTTTGCAAAGACCTCTTTCTGATTCTGATTTAGTCCATTCAAAGAATATTAGTTTTCCCCACCCAACATAGGGGGCTAATTTGAAAACGGCTTGACCAACTAATTGATCTTCTGTTATTTCTTTTTCAACTTCTAATTGGCCCTTATTGTTGTCCCCTACTGTTGAAAAAGTATATGTTCCATTTTGATTTTTTATTTTTATTATTCTATGAATCAGCGGGTTTCTATAGTTTGCTTCAAAAATTATTACATCCCCCACTTTTAATTTTTCAGGTTTAGCTTTTACAACAAACAGAATATCTCCCTTGTTAAATCCTTTTTTAAATATGTATTCTTCAAAGTCTAGTTTATTTATTATATATCTTTGATATTTGATTTCGTGATTATCCCACCACTCATCATAATCTGAGAAGAGATTGCCTTCATGATACATTGAACAAGATTCTACAATTGCCAAGGGCAAGGCTGTTCCTGTGATAAAGCTTAGGGTTGGAAAGAAAATAAATTTTATAAATATAAATAAAAATAAAATTGAAAATATCCACCCTTTCCAAGTATCATCTTTCCAGAGCAGATGCCAAAATTTTTTCGAATATTTTTTTAAACTCCCTCTTTGCATGTGAAGGATAATTATTTATGGTTTTTAAGAGTTTTGATAAATAGTATTTATTTTATCTATACTGGGTTTTATCTTCTTCTTTTAAAGAATCTATGGCGGTTCCTTTCATTCCTGCTGCAAGGGGTTTAGAAGCTTCCATTAATACTTTTGAATTTTTCCAGTTTTTTACAGAATCTACTATTGCCTTGGCTCTTTTTTCAGGATCTTTTGATTTGAATATGCCGCTTCCAACAAAAACACCGTCTGAACCCAACACCATCATGTATACTGCATCTGCGGGGGTTGCTATTCCCCCTGCTGCGTAATTGAGCACAGGGAGTTTTTTTAGTTTGCCAATTTCTTGAATTAATTTCTCAGGAACACCATATTCTTTTGCTTTTTCTAAGATTTTGTGACCCATATTTTCCACACCCTGATCCCCATAGAATTCTCCTAACTCATATAGTCCAACTAGTTCTGCTATTCCTTGTCTTATTTTTCTCATATGAATTACTGCTTCTTTAACATCCCCTGTTCCAGCTTCTCCCTTTGTTCTTATCATTACTGCTCCTTCGTTTATTCTTCTTAGGGCTTCACCTAAATTTCTAGCTCCACAAACAAAAGGTGTTTTAAATTGTGTTTTGTCTATGTGGTATGAATCTGCTGGAGTTAATACTTCACTTTCGTCTATGAAATCAACTCCAATTTCTTCGAGTATTTTCGCTTCTGCATAATGCCCTATTCTTGCTTTAGCCATAACTGGAATTTTTACTGTGTTAATTATTTCTTCAATTTTTTTTACTGGGGCTGTTCTTGCAACTGCTTTTTCTTTTCTAATGTCTGCCGGTACTTGGTATAATGCCATTACTGAAACTGCTCCTGCATCTTCTGCTATTTTTGCTTGTTCGCCACTAGTGACATCCATGATGACTCCGTCGAGAAAACCCTCTAAGAACTTTTTGTTTTCTTTTTTTGGATGTGATTTTTTTCCTGAATTCATGATTAAATTAATGCGTTGTACTTTTTAAGCATTTCTGGTTTTTTTAGGATTTTAATGGCAAGGGGTCACCAAAACATTTAAATAGTATATATTGGTCTGTGTATACACAATGGGAGACATATTTGATAACCCAATTTTATGTAAAAAGTGTAATTCTAAGATGAAGAAGGGCAAGATTGCTAAAAATGGATTTTTATTAAGAGCATTGGCTTGTCCAAAGTGCAGTGAAAAACTTATTCATCCTATTGATGAGCAAGAATACAATAAATTTATAAATTTAAAAAATAAAGAATTTAGAGTTAAGATGAGGCTTGTTGGAAATAGTTATGCTGTATCAATACCCAAAGAAATAGTTTGTTTTATGAATGAACAAAAGAAAATAATGGATGATATGGTGAGATTATGTTTTGAAGAAACAGGAAGAGTCAGTTTAAATTTTGATAGATTATTAAATAGAAAATGAGAAACGAAAAATCAGTTCAATTAAAGGTTGTTGAAGCATTGCAAGATGATGCATATAAAGGCATTGCTAGATTAGATGCTGAGATAATGAGGGAATTGGAAATTCAAAAGGGAGATGTTATTTTAATTAAAGGAAATCGTGAAACAGTTGCTATTGCTGATAGGGCTTATCCTGCTGATGTTGGCGAGGGAATTATTCGAATTGACGGTATTCTTAGGAAAAATGCAAAAACAGGGATGGGAGAAGCTGTTACAGTTTCTAAGGCAAAAGTTGCCCATGCAAAAAAAGTAATTATTGCTCCTGCACAAAAAGGCATCATGGTTGAAGCAGATTCTAACAATTTGAGAAGAGGTCTTTTTGGGAGAACAATGCTTAAAGGGGATATTGTTATGTTGGGAGGAGTTCAGAGACGAAGAGATTTGTTGTTAGAAGAAATGGGTGGTGCAGATTTTAATGATTTATTGGGGGATATGCTTGGAAACATGGGATTTGGAAATTTAGGTGGGGGAGTTGCACAAATTAGGTTTTTAGTTATCAATACAAATCCAAATACTCCGGTTATTATAACTGAGCATACAGAGGTTGTCCTGAGTCCAAAAGCAGTTGAGGTTAGTGAAGAAAATATTCCTGAAATTAATTATGAAGATATTGGGGGATTAAATGATGAAATTAAAAAAATTAGAGAGATGGTAGAAATCCCTATGAAACATCCAGAGATTTTTAATCGTCTTGGGGTAGAACCTCCTAAAGGAGTTTTATTGCATGGACCTCCTGGAACAGGTAAAACCTTATTAGCAAAAGCAGTGGCAAACGAGACTGAAGCAAATTTTGTTTTATTAAATGGCCCTGAAATTATGTCTAAGTTTTATGGAGAATCTGAAAAGAAAATAAGAGATATTTTTGAAGAAGCAGAAAAAACAGCTCCGACAATTGTTTTTATTGATGAAATTGATGCTCTTGCTCCTAAAAGAGAAGAGGTTCAAGGAGAAGTTGAAAGAAGAGTTGTTTCTCAGCTTTTAACAATGATGGATGGTTTGAAAGCAAGAGGAAAAGTTATTGTTATTGCGGCTACAAATAGAGTTAATGCTATTGACCCTGCATTAAGAAGGCCTGGAAGATTTGATAGGGAAATTGAAGTTGGTGTGCCAGATAAAGAAGGTAGATTAGCTATTTTGAAGATTCACACAAGAGGGATGCCTTTAACAAGAGGAGTTAAATTAGATGATCTTGCCTCATTAACTCATGGTTTTGTTGGAGCAGATTTAGAAGCATTGAGTAAAGAGGCTGCAATGAATGTTTTGAGAAAATTACTTCCAAAAATGAAATTATATGTAGAAGAACAAATTTCTCAAGAGATTTTAGAAAAATTAATTGTTAAACAAAATGATTTTATGGATGCTTTGAAAGTTGTAAGACCTTCTGCTATGAGAGAGGTTTTAGTTGAAACTCCTAATGTTGGTTGGGAAGATGTTGGGGGGTTAGATAATATTAAACAAGAATTAAATGAGGCTGTTGAGTGGCCATTAAAACATCCTGAGAGTTTTAAAAACATGGGAATTCGGCCATCAAGAGGTATTTTGCTTTATGGACCTCCTGGAACAGGTAAAACCTTATTGGCAAAAGCAGTTGCAAAAGAATCAGAAGCTAATTTTATTCAAGTTAAAGGGCCTTCGTTATTGAGTATGTGGGTCGGGAAATCAGAAGAAGGAATGAGGAAAGTTTTTGAAAGAGCAAGACAAGTTGCACCTTGTATTATTTTCTTTGATGAAATTGATGCTTTAGCAGGAAAAAGAGGAATGGATCATGGCACAAGAGTTACAGAAAGAGTATTAAATCAAATGCTTGCTGAGATGGATGGTTTAGAAGATATGAATGATGTCCTTGTTATTGCTGCAACAAATCGTCCAGATATGATTGATCCGGGTTTATTAAGGCCTGGAAGATTTGATAAGATTTTATTAATAAGTTCTCCTGATGAAAGAGGAAGAGAAGTGATTTTGAAGATACATACAAGAAAGATGCCTTTGAACAAAAATATTAAACTTAAAGATTTAGCTAAGAAAACAATTGGATATACTGGGGCAGACATTGAAGCATTGGTTAGGGAAGCTGCAATGATTGCTTTAAGGGAATCTATGGATTCAAAAGAAGTTAATAAAACTCATTTTGAAGGAGCTTTGAGAAAGGTTAAACCAAGTGTTACAAAATCTATGATTGAAGTTTATGAGAAGATTGAAGAAAATTATCTAAAGACAGCAAAAGCAGCAGTTCCCTCTGATAATAGTTATTTGGGATAGAATTATCTTAGAGGATATTTTTCTATTATTTTTTGTAGGTTTGCGTCAGCTTCATCAAATTTTTCTTTGTTTGTATCATAATCTTGTGATCTAATTAATAATTCTCTTAATGAATTCATTTTAAGTTCTGAACCATGTCTTCTTATTCTATCTATTTTGTTATCTCCATCCAAGTCTTCATGGAATTCAGAATCCCATAGTCTGTGCCCTAATCCAGGGTATATTTTAAGATCTTGAGATCCATCTTGATATTTTGTATATTCTGTATGACCTGATAAACCTGTTGCATAAGAAACAGTATATGAAGACAGTCTTTCTATTTCTTTATTATTCCATGCATTGTTACATCCTCTTACTCCTAATAATATCCCTCCCATTCCTACTGCTATGGTTGCTACCCCTATGGCTGTGAAGGTTTTTAATGTCTTGAATTTTCTTGGTTTTACCATCCTTTTTTTTGGGGAAAATATTATTTAAATATTATGGTTAAAGCATGAGAATATTTTAGAGTTTTTGTGATGTTGTGATTATAAATTAATCCTTTTATGAGAAGCAACTCCTAAGTTATAAACTTCGGTTTTTCCAATCTTTTTCATACCTTCTCCTTCATGTATATGTCCACAAAAAGCATATTTTGGTTGGCATTTTTTGATATAATCTAAAATAGCTTTACTTCCTGCATGTTTTCCTTGATAATGTTTAGGTGCTTCAGGAAAATTGACTCTGTCTAAAATTCCATAAGGGGGTTGATGACAAACTAAGATATCCAAATCACTTCCAAATCTACTTAAAACCCTCCGAGCTTTATCTGTTTGCTTTTTTGCCTTTTTTAATTGCTTTGAATATTCTGAAGGTTTAAATTCTCTTACCCAAGAAGTATCTGTAAAATATTCTAAGAATCCAATTCTTAAACCTTCTATTAATCTTAGCCTATTTTTAACTAAATCAACATTTGCCATAGAATCAACTATTTTACGTGTACATGGAATTTTAACCTTATACTTTTCTTTATCTTCTCTAACTTGAGATAAAGTGGGAATTCCTACATTTCCCTGTATCGTGTAGACAGGGGTATATTTGGATAGATATCTTAACAAATCAATTGTAGAACTATGAATCTCCATATGGCTTGCCCTTATGAATTTTGCATCTTTTTCTAACTCTTCTAAACCCTTTCTTTTTCTTTCCACATTTTCAAAATGTCTTTTTCTTGCTAAATCTGCTTTTCCTATATCTCCAGTTAACAAAGTCAAATCAACATTGCCAAGCCCAATTTTCTTAACTTTACTTAAATTTCCGTGAGGGTCTCCTATTGCTATTATGTTCATAATTTATACAGATATTTGCCTCTTTTAAACCTAACCATATAAAATTATACAACTCCTTTATTAAAATCAGGTTTCACCTTATTTTCTTTAACTTCTTTTATTCTTTTATTTAGTAAGGGTTTTATTTCATCTTTTATATATCTAGAATATAAATCATTTTCTTTATCAGCTATTAACATAAGCTCTGTCAGATTCTATTGTTAAATCTGAAACATTAATTCTTACAATTTCAGAAATTCTGCCTCCTGTTTCTCTCATTAAAGAGATTAAGAATTTTTCCATAAAACTACGACACGCAGGGATTAGAATTTTTTGTAATTCTTCAAATGTGATTAACTCTTTAGCGTTTATCTCCTGACATTCAAGAGTATGTAATTTCATCCAGTCAACAACTTTAGGATACTTGTCTCTCTCCTCTATTTTGTATAGCCATTTAAAAAATAGTTTAATGTTCATCTTCATAACATTAATATAATTGGGTTTTTTATTAGAAGAGTGAATCTCTAAGAATTTCTTAATATCTGTTTTAGTCATTTTCTTAAAAGGTTTTTTAACATCATAAGCCATCCTTTTTATCAATCCTACTTTAACGTACAAAGAAGTAATTGACATATGTAAGTTGTCCTTAACATATCTCATTATTGTATTCCCCTGCTCTTTTGTAACCCATTTATCATTCATTACAACATTGTTGATTATCCTGTTCTTAAAGACTAAATCTTTAATCTTATCATACTTCTCTTTATTATCCATAAAATTTTATAATATCAGAAGTACATCAAGATTGTTGTAATATATGTTTATATTTGTCATGCTTTAAACATAAATATTTAAATATTATGGCAGATGAGTTAGTTTTATAAATCTGGTTTTTACTACATTCCCATGGCTAGTGAAGTTAAACCATATAAAAATACAAATATTTTTTTCTTAGCTGGAAGGCCATTTCTTGTAAAAGAATTGTTTAAATTTGATGCAGCTTTAAGTTGTAGTTTTATTGATGTTCCTGATTTTTTTAAAAGATTTGTAAAAAAAGATCATAAAGAAGTTGATTTGTCTAATTATTCTGTGTGGAGAAGAGCAGGTTTTACTCCCCTTGAAACTGGAACAGGGAGGGGAATTACAAATATTCTTCCAGATACTAATTATCAATTTATTTTAAAACACGAAAGAGAAACAATTGCTGCCTTGGGTTTTGAAGCTTCTGAAAAAGGAGTATTAATATCTCAAATTCAAGGAGTAAAATGTAAACAAGATTCTTTAAAACCTCTTAAGTGGCCAAATACCTTAATTAATGTGGTTTTAGAGTGGGCACCAAAAGCTAGATTATCAGAAGTATTAATTTTACCTTCTGCTAAAAATCAGTGGGAGTTGGTTAAACAGAATGTGGAGGGAGCAAAATTATACTATGATGTTGCTGCAAAAAAAGAAGGCTTTCAATATGATCAAGAAAGAAAAGTTTATGTCAAACAAATTAATAGATCTGGTTTGTTGTCACGATTTTTTCATCACTAATTAATACAGTGTGTTCTGCTTGTGCAACTTTATTATGGGATGTTTCTACAAGTTGTTGAAAATGATGTAAATTTCCATTGTCTTCTAGTTGTTTTAATCCAAACAAGGCTTTTGTTCCAAACGTTTTTACTAACCACCTTGAACAAAAGGGGAGTGTTTGATATTCTTGGATTATGTGATTAAGAATGTCTCTTGCAATTGGACTTCTTACATTTTTTTCATTGATTAACATGTAGATTCCAGAAGGTTTTCCATCATAGACTTTCCCATTTCCAGGAGTTGCAAAAGGTTCTATTGCATAGAGTCCTTTATTTATTGATATGTTTTTATTATCATCAAAATTAGGTATTGTTAACCCTGCATGAAGTTCATGTTGTTTCATTTCATGTCCCGATAAATTAATTATGGGGGAAAAGTCATAAGATTCAATTATTTTGTTAATTTGTTTTCCTATTTCACTTGTTGTTGTGCCTTGTTTTATTGTTTCAATTGCTTTTTCTAAGGCTTTTTCAGCAGCTTCAATTAATTTTTTATTTTGTTCTGAATCTTCTAAATCAAGAGAAAAAGCAGTGTCTGCTGCCCAGCCATCAACATGAATTCCAAAATCTACTTTTAATAATCCGTGAGCAAGAGTTTCATCATCATGTGAAGGTGTATAATGCGCTGCTATGTCATTTATGCTTAGGTTTGTGGGAAATGCAGGCTTGCCCCCGAGTTCTGTAATTTTATCTTCTATTTTATTTGCTATTTCTAAGAGAGGCATGTCTTTTTTTATAAGAGATTTTGCAAATTTCCTTATTTGTTTTGCTATTTTTCCTGCCTTTAATATTTTTTCTTTATTCATACATTTTTAATTACAGCAATATTTAAATATACTATGGTTAATGATTGTTTATGAGAATTAATGATACTGAGTATGGGGGGAATTTTTTAACTCGCTGGACATATAAGTCTAGGATTGCGGTATTGACCTTGCTTAATGCAGGATTTTCTGATGTTTATGGGATTTTTTCTGACAATAATAAAGAGCCAGCAGATGATAAACCTAGTGATCCAGATTCGAATAATTTAGAAGAAGGAGTTAGGGCTTTTCCTGATTTTTTGAGATTTAGACACTTTCGTAGAGGATCATGGTTTTATTTTTAATCTTCTTGATTTTGGAATAAAATTACTTATTTTGTGTTCTGATGCTTTTCCACATCCAAGAAAATCCTCTTTATGTTTCATGACTAAAAATGTTTTTTTATTTGTTTGAATATTTAATTCTTGTCCTGACATCCATTGTTGAACTTGTTCTTTGTTTAATTCAAAGATATTTTTTTTAATTTGATCTTTTAAAATATGGGTGGCTTCAATACTTAACCTTATTTCATTATTTTGGAATTTAGCAAAATAAATTCCTATGCGCTCAAGCCCCATTCTTGAATTATCTATGTTTTTTATTTTTTTATGGCTGTATTCTCCTTGAAAAAGAAATAATCTTTCTGTTCCACTTTTTAAAAATGTTCCAGAAATATCTGTTATTCCAAATTGTAATTTTAATTTTCTAATTATTTCTTGCTTTTCGTTTTTATTAAGTATTTTTAGATAATTCATTTTTTTCTTTTTAATACAAATTTTTCTAGCTTGTCTCTTTTTAAATACACAATAGTCATAAGAACAATTGAAATGCCTATAACGATTGTTATGAAAAGGTCATTATGTTTTATTCCAGATCCAATTATGTTGAGGATAAGGAATCCGGGAAATCTTCCTATGAATGCAACTAAAACCAGGGCCCTTATTTTTATTTTTGTGAGGCCGGCCACATAAGAAATCAAATCATCTGGAAACATTGGTAATAAATAAATTAAAAATAAAGTAGGAATTCCCCCCCTTATGATTATTTTGTCAAATTTTTTTAGAATTTTTTTATTTACTTCTTTCTCTACAAAAGGTCTTCCTAATTTTCTTGCAGAATAAAATGCAATAAAAGATCCAAGAGTTAATCCTATCATGCTATAGACAGTTCCCCATAGTGCTCCAAAAATAAAACCTCCTGCCACTCCTGCAAATTGCCCTGGAATTGGAGCCAAAAGAATTTGCAATGCTACAATTATGATGAAAATAATGGGTGCAAAAATTCCAAGATTGGATCCAATTTGTTTTATTTTTTCAGGATCTGAAATTAAATTAGATACAGGATTCCATAAGATAGCTGTGGCGATTATTATGCACAAGATAAAGATTACAAATTTTAATACAATGTTGGTGTTTTCTTTCATTTTATTTTGTTTATGGCTTGTTGCAAATTAACTTCTGTATTTTTGCAACCATCTTTTAGAAGATTTATTTCTATGGTTTCTGTGCCTTTTTTTCTTAGGTATTTTGTGTATTGTTCTGCTAGATTAATTTCATCTCGACATGCGATTCCGATTATTTTGTCGATTTTTTTAAATTTTTTTAAAATCTTTTTAATAATTGAACTTCCATTTGTAATATAAACTTTATAAGATGCTCTTTTCCCGGCTTTTTTTAGTTTTTCTAATTGTTCTTTGTTCAAGCAACGAGGAAGGAATAATAGTTTTGTCATTTTATTTTTTTAAATTTAGCTATGAAGAATCCCTCTGTGTTGTTGTCTTGGGGATATACTCTACAAGCTTTATTTATTTGTGTTGAATATTCTTGTTCTTGCCATTTTGTTAGGCCTGGCCGGGTTTTGATTGGGAGCCCGATTTCTTGAATCTTTATATTTTTAAATTCTTTTAAAATAGAGTTTACTATTGCTTCATTTTCTTCTGGAGCATGAGTGCAAGTACTGTAGATTATTTCTCCTCCAGGTTTTAAAATTTCGAAAGCAGAAGCAAAAAGATTTTTTTGAAGTCTTGAAAGGTTTTTTATTGTCTTTATATTCCACATTAAATATGTTTTTGGAGAGCTTCTCAATGTTCCTTCTCCAGAACAAGGAGCATCTACTAATATTTTGTCAAATTCAAATCCTTTGCCTTTTAGCTTTTTACAGAGGGTTATGCCTTCTTTTCTTGTTATGAGGGTGTTTGTGACTCCACATTTTTCTAGATTTGAAGCAAGAATTTTTATTCTTCCTAGACTGATTTCATTTGCCATTATTGTTCCCGTATTTTTCATTTCTGCTGCAATTTGTGTTGTTTTACTTCCTGGTGCAGAACATAAATCAAGAATTGTTTCATTTGGTTTTGGTTTTAAGGAAATTATTGGAAGCATGCTTGCAAGTTCTTGAATATAATAATAACCTAAGAGATGTTCTAAGGCTCTTCCAAGTTCTCCTGGTTCTAGAGAGTTTTCAACAATCATTATTTCTGGATAATTTTTCCAAGGTTGTTTTATTTTCCAACCATTAGACTCAAGTCTTTTTTTCAAATCTTTTGGAGAAATTTTTAATGTGTTACATCTAATTGATTTTACAGGAAGAACTTTTAATATGTTTAGATAGTCTTGAAAATCTTTCTTATCTGTAAGGAGTTTTTGCATTCTTTCTACGAATAATTGTTTAAGTTCATAATTATGTTTTGTTTTCATCTTAAAAGTCACTTAGGCTGGTTTGGCGTTTGCCGTCGATAATTTCTTTTATATTTATGTTAAAGACTTGGAGTATGTTTTCAACTGCAGGAAGAATTTGTCTTTCAAGATAATACTTTATTTCATATTCTCCTTTTTCACCTGGAAGTTTTACTTTGTCTCTTACCAGTTTCTTTTTACTAGAAGTTTCAGAAATATAATATTCTACTACATTTCCTTGACTTATGGGAATTTCTTTTTCTTTCATCTTTCTTGCAGCAATTACATGTGGAGAAATTGCTTTATATTCTGCAAGTGGTTTTTTTAATTGTGTTTTTATAATTAAGTCTTGTTTGTTTATCTTTCTCTCTTTTATTTTTTTAACAATTTCTTTAATATATTTTAAAGCTTTTTTCTCATTGCCATCTTCTAGGATTTGTCTTATTACTATGTTTTGCACTTCTCTTGCTAGTCTACACCAGTCTCTTCTAACTGTTTCAAAACCCCTGATTTTTATTTGATTTTTTTTATCTATTAAAGCATATTTCTTTTTTGCTCCTGTTTTTCCTGCTCTTGTTGTTACCCAAAGGCCTCTTTTAAAAAACCCTTCTAATTCAAGATGCATTACTCCTGGAAGTTCTGAATTTAATTTTTTTAATAATTCTTTTATTTGAGATTCTGATTTATTTTCCATTAAAAAAGCAATAGAATCTGTGTCTCCATAGATTACTTTATATTTGTTTTTTTCAACTTTTGAAATTGTTTCTTTATTGAATTTTCTTACTAAAGATAAGATGGATGCAGAAGCTTCATGTGAATAATATCTTGCCCCAAAAAAAGCAACATACCCGTGAGCAGATGCTGATAATACTTTGAATGCATTGCTTCTTGCCTTTGTTATTGGATTTGGATTTTTTTGGTATTCTTGTTTAAATTTTTTTCTTTTTTCAAATATTTCCATTAATAAAGCAGGAAAAAATCCTTGCTTTTTTGAAAAATAATATTTTATTTTTTTGTTTTTTTCTGTTATTTCATCAGATTCATGAGCTTGTTTTTCTTTTTTTTCTAATAAAGTTGCTTTTGAAATATTGTGGGTGATCATTATGCTTGTATGCATAGACGTAAAATCAAAAATAGCTATTTTTTCATAGAGTCCTGGTTTAGGTTCAAGAACAAATGCTCCTTCTACTTTGATCCCTCTTCTTTTTCCTATGTCTTCATGTCCTGGTCTTTTTTCTGGGATTTCATTGTATTTTTCCAGATTATGAAGAACATAATTTTCAGTATATTTTGAAAGTCCTGCTCTTGAAACATCAAATATAGGTTCTTTTATTGTTTTAGTAAATTCTAACATGTCTGGCCAGAATTTTTCAAATAATTGAAGTGTTAAAATAGAATCATGTAAATTGTATTCATAATATTTTTGCCAGTCTTTTTCTTGTAATTTTGAAGAATGTTGTATGTTAAAAGGTTTTTTTGCATCTCCTAAAAATTCTTTTGCTACTTCATTTAAAGAAAGAGTTTCGGACTTCATATATTGTGCATAAGCTGTTCTTATGAATTTTAAAATGTCTATGTGTGTGATTCCTTTTATTTTTCCTGTTAACCTAATTCCTCTTGTAAATCTTGGCTGAGAATTATCGAGTCCCAGTGTTAGTTTTACATTGAATTTTTCTGCCCTGGCTTTTAGATAGGGTAAATCAAATCCATCTGAAAAATAACCTACAAGAAAATCTGGAGAAATTTTTTTTATATATTCTACAAATTTTTCTAAAAGTTCTGCTTCATCTTTGACATATTCCACATAATCAGGTTTTGATTTTGATTTTTTCCAAGTTATTACTTTTTTGAATTTGTTTGAAATTAAAGAAAGCATTAGTATTTCGCCTTTACCTATTTCTAATGCATCTGTTTCAATATCATAAGCTAATATTTTTGGAGCAAATGGTTTTTCTTTTATTTCTTTAGAAGAATCTAGTTTTATGCATAGGTCTATATCTAATGCCATGTCAATTCCTCCAAATTCTTGAGAATTGTTTAACATTTCTCCTTGTATTTCGTACCAATGTAGGGGGTTGATTTTTTTTTCATTTATATAATGAGTAATAAATCCTAAATCATATCCTCTTCTTTTTTCTATTTCTGGCAAGCCCAATTTATCTGCAATATCATGTAAATCTTTGTAGTTTGTTGCAAATATTTTTAATGCTTTTACTGGCTTTCCAAGGAAGTTTTTATTATGAAGTTCTACTTTTTCAACTTTTGTTTTTCTTCCTTTAAGATTGAGCTTTATTTTTTTGATTTTTTCAATTAATTTGTTTATCTTATCTTGTTTTAGATTATCTTTTAAAATTGCCCACAAAAAGATAGGACATGAATCAATTACACATACTCTTTTGCCCTGGCTATCTCTGCCTATTATTTTAGCATAATTTCTTCCTTGAAAGTCAAATGAGTCATAATCTATTGCAATAAAGTCTGTTTTCATTGTAATAATGTAGAAGATTGTTTATTTAAAATTTGGCATCACAAGGTTTAAATACCTCAGATAAAAGGTTATTTTATGGCAAGGAAGCGGAAAAAATATACCTTAGAAAACTATACTCAAGAAGACTATGAAAGAGATTTTAGAATAGTTGATGCTGTGGAAGGAGACTTTCCACTTGATTTTGGAGATCCCAAAAGACATGCTGAAGATAAGGAAAATATACTTAGAAATGTCTTAGGATATCATGGACTAAGAATTGGTTCTAATAAGAGTGAATTAAGATTCTTGCCCCTACCTGAATGTAGTCCATATAGGAAAAATATGGTTTTAAAAGGAATTTATTATTCTTCACTTAATAGAATTAATAGGTTTGGAAATCCTTCTGAAAGAGATAAGAAAAGAGAACCTGAAATAAAAGGCAGAATTGAATTAACAGGACAAATTAATCTTTTTGATTTTTAGTTAATTATTTATATTTCTTGCACCTTAATAAATATACAAAATATGCAAAATGGGACTAAACATTAGGGAAATAATACCGAGAAAAGAAATAGAAATTACTAGTTTGAGGGGTAAACTTTTGTGTGTTGATGCATTTAATATTTTATATCAATTTTTATCTACAATTAGGCAAGTAGATGGAACTCCTTTAATGGATAATAAAAAAAGAATTACAAGTCATTTGTCTGGGCTTTTTTATAGAAATGTGAGTTTGCTTTCAGAAGGTATGAAATTAGTTTATGTTTTTGATGGAAAGTCTCCTGCCTTGAAATCTAAGATTCACGAGAAAAGAGGGAAATCAAGAGATTTAGCTAAAGGCAAATATGAAGAAGCAAAGCAATCTGAAGATTTGGTTTCTATGAAAAGATATAGCGGTCAATTAACAAGACTTGATGATGAAATGATAAATGAGAGTAAAGAGCTTTTAGAGGCGATGGGAATTGCTGTTGTTCAGGCTCCAGGAGAAGGAGAATCAGAAGCAGCTTATCTTTGTAGGATTAAAGAAGAAGTTTATGCAAGTGCTAGTCAAGATTATGATAGCTTGCTTTTTGGTGCCCCCAAACTAGTTCAAAATTTAACTTTAGCAAGAAGAAGAAAAACTTTTTCTGGTTATGTTGAAATAAAACCAGAAATAATTGAATTAGAAAAAGTAATGAATTTTTTAGAAATAAATTTAGATCAGTTAATTTGCTTAGGAATTTTAGTTGGAACAGATTACAATCCAAGAGGAATTCCTGGAATTGGGCAAAAAAGAGCATTAGAAATTGTTAAGAAATACAAACAACCTGTTTTAATTTTCAAGAGTGTTGAAGCGCAAATTATGAGTTTGCCTGAAGAAGATCAATTTAATTGGCAAGATATTTTTGAATTATTTAAAAAACCAGAGGTTATTGATGTTGATTTTAAATTTGGTAAAGTTGATGAAGATAAAATTAAAGAAATTTTAATTGAAAGACATGATTTTTCTGAAGATAGAGTAAATAAGCAGTTAGATAAATTAAGGGAGATTAAGGAAAAACAAAAGCAGAAAGGATTAGATAAGTGGTTTTAGTTTTTTTTCTTTATAGAAAAAAATCCTATTACTATTCCTGCAATAAATAAAATTCCTCCAGCTCCTAGACTTATTTTAGGAGATAAATTTGCAATTGCATTTCCAGTTATATTAACTTGTAAAAAAAATATTCCTAAAAGAATGAGGAAAAAAGCAAAGGTTTTTCCTACTAAACCCAAGTCTCCGTCACGACCTATTGAACGATCTAAATGTCTTTTTTTTATTTTACCTATTATATGAGATGCTTCATTTTGAAGCTTTTCGAATTTGTCATTACTTTTTTGATAAGTAGAATTTAGTCTATCTATATCGTTCTGAAGATTTTTTTTGCCTGATTTTATGCTTTTTTGCATAGAATAAAGTTGATCTGCCATATCTTTGGTATCTTTTAATATGCTATCACATCTTCTATATAATTTATCTGCTTCTTTTGACACCTTATTTGGGGGTGTCTTATATTTTTTCATAATTATTATAGCCTTCGTAATTCATTATTTAATTTCCTATATGCTAATTGTAATTGTTGGCGTTCTCTTTCTTCTTGAAGTATTGCAGTTTGCATAGCAGTAGCTTGAGGCGAACCTGGGGGAAGTCTTCGAAGTCTTGCGCGATGGTTTCTTATGCTTTTATTTATTCTTCTCATTTGGCTAGTTAGGTCTCCTAAATCTCCTTGTAATTTTGCTCGATTTTTCTTTTTATCTTTCCTGGCTCCCCATTTTCTTCTAATAAATCCTGGGTCTCGGGATTGTCTAGGAGGTTCCCTGTCTACACCGCCTTGTTCTTTTTTTTTAGCTCTACGCAATAAGAAAAGTCCAATTAAAATAAAAGCAGCTCCAATAGAGGCTAATAATCCTTTTGCATAAATTAAATCAGTAAAACTTAACCCAATAAATAAAGCTCCGAAAGTTAAAAAGAATCCTTTGAATTTAAACCTGTATATAAGATATATGGCTCCGATTAATAAGATAATTGGAACTAATGTGTTTAACATGCCCTCTGAAACCCCTATATTATAAAATAATTCTTCTACCTCAAATCCTGTTTGATGTATCCCGTAGACAATTAATAAGGAGGTTACTATAGATATAGTAGATGCGACTCCCTTATTGGGGTAGCCAGATCTGTCTTTGAATACTCTCGATGTTGCAAAATATATAATTGCAAAGAAAATTAAAAATAAAGACCCCAATAACATTGTTGAAGAATCAATACTGTCAAATAATTCTCCAAAAGAAAAACTATTATATGAACCATAAGCACTTGCAAAACTAATTAATATGAGTCCTAGAACGCATGTTATCACCAAGTTTTTTTGCATATTTGGATTAAGTAAATTGTTTTTATAAATATTCCCATACATTTAAATTATGTTTTTGTGTTTATTTTTTATGGCAAAGCATCGATCATTTGATTTTTTCGGAAATATTGTTGTTGTAAACTTTTGTAAAGATTTTAAACAAAAAGATAAAAAAAAGTTTGCTGAAAAATTACTAAAACAGCAAAGGTCGATTAAGACTGTTTTAGAAAAAGTTGGAAAAGTTAAAGGCAGATTAAGAAAACCCACAACAAAATATATTGCGGGGGAAAAAACAAAAGAAGTTTTGTATAGAGAAAATGATTGTGTTTTTAGGTTTAATATTGATAATACTTATTTTTCTCCAAGATTAAGTAATGAGAGAAAAGAAATTGCTTTGAAAATTAAAAAGAAAGACCGTGTTTTAGTAATGTTTGCAGGTGTTGCGCCTTTTTCAATTGTTATTGCTAAGAAGTCAGGTGCAAAAGTTGTTTCTAATGAAATTAATAGGCTTGCAAATAAATATGCAAAGCTTAATGTTGAATTAAATAAATTAAAACAGAAAATTGAGTTTTGGGATGGCAATGTTAAGAAGATTAAGAAAAAAGCCAAGTTTGATGTGATTGTTATGCCAAGGCCCCAATTAAAAGATAGTTTTTTGAAGCAAGCATTTAAGTTTTCAAAAGAAGGCACGAGAGTTTATTATTATGATTTTTGTGATATAAAGGATAAACAAGTGGTTGTTAATAAGATTAAACAAGAAGCTAAAAAGGCAAGAAAAGAGATTAAGATATTAAAGATAAAAAAAGCAGGTGAAATTGCTCCTTATAAGATAAGGTTGAGAGTTGATTTTAGAGTTAATTAGGAGAATTTAAGAAATTCTTGTATATCTCCTTCTTTTGCATATCCGCCTGTTTCGCACTTATTGCATCTTCCATCGTTGTATTTATTTACTCTGTCAAATACATTACATGTTGTTTTTTCCCTATTTGCACAATCAGATATATCTGCTCCACACAATACTAACTTTTTGTCTCCTATTTCTGTGTCTACAAAAGCTTCTCCATTGATTAAATATTTACATTTTTCCATGTTTCGAGGATTAATTAAGGCTATTTAAAGGTTTCTAAAGTCGTTTTTCAGCCTTAATAGCTGTTGGAGCTTCACCACCATGCCAAGTAAATCTTGGCCTCATTCTCATAGGATAAATCCTTTCTGAATTGTCATCAAGAATTATTGCAGAACCTTTTAGACTAGGTAATTCATCCATGTATTTTTTTATTCCTGAAAGAAGATAACTTTGCATAATATAGTTTAATGCTTCAATATCTGGTTGTGATGTTACCCTATGAGCAATAACAAGATCTGATTGTGTCATGACATCTC
>JAFCFX010000021.1 GCA_017608405.1 Candidatus Pacearchaeota archaeon
CCTAAAAGCTTTTTTTATCTCATCCTGAGAAGCATTTTTGCCAATTCCTAATATTTTATAATAATCTTTTTCTGGCATTTTATAGTTTTAAGATTTAATTTAATAAAAAATAATATTATTGGATGTTTTTAAAGTTTTTTTTAACCTATATTTCTACTTACTCGTTTAATCCCTCTTTTTCCACTAAACTCCAAAAGATTCCATAAAATCCTTGATTTCATTATATTTCGCAAGAAAATTTAAACCTTCATTAGTTATACTAAATGTTCTAACATTTTTATTATCTTCATGCTTAATCAAAAAATTTTTCTTTATTAATTCATTTAAATATTCCTGCAATGACTGAAAAGAGAGATTTGATTTATACATTATATTTGTCTGTTTTATTTTTCCGTTTTTTTCTTTTACAGCTAAGAGAATGTCATAGACTATTCTCAGCTTATCTCTTTTTTTTGCCATTTTCTATAATTTATTGCTAACCTCACTAGAATCAATAAATAAGAAATTAGCATTAAAAAATGACCTCCAACATAGTATATATTATTATTGTCTGAAAAAATAAAATCTAATGATGCAAAAAATAAAATTAAAAACGCTAAAAAAAATGTGAATATCTTTTTATTCTTTGTTTCTGAATAGAGATTATAATAATGAACTAACACAAAAAAAATCAAGATTGCTGAGAGAATATAAATTAAATTAGTTTTTTCAATTGCTATTATTATAGGAAAAACAGTAAGTGATAAAAGTAAAAGGTATAGTCTTAAATCTTCTTTTTTGAGAGTCATATAAACTAAAGTTACGAGTCCAACAATAAAAAATAATACATGGACATAAACCGAAATAAGTCCTGCTAATTCAGAATTTTCAACCAATACGCCCAGAGTTGATTTATTTAAAGGATATGTTGTAAAAAAACCGATTACTGGCCATGCAATGTAAGAAATACCAATTAAAAGAAAAGAAATACTAAATAACTTAATACTCCTATGCTTAGAAATCTTGTAGAGCCTATATGAGTAAAGAGTAACTAAAAAACAGACAACTGCAAAAAAAATCTGAATAAAAGAATCATAATTTGCAAACCAGGATGGTAATTTATATAGTATTTCCATTTTAACCTCTCCTCATTAAAAGAAGAATCTATCCTAAATAAATATTTTGTCTGGCTTTTTAAGGCTTGTGAATTTTTAATATTAATATAAAATTCTTACTAATTCTTCACAAGTGATTTATAAAGCAATATCTTAGATTAACTAATAAAAATAAAAGTGAAAGGAGGTAAAAATATAAGATGAAACAAAAAACAAAACAATTGACTTCAATAGGAATTGTGGCTTTGATGTTAATGTCTTTAGTAGCTTTTGCTTCAGCAATGGCATACCCTTCCCCATTTGTTGAGAATGGAAATACAGATGTTGCTGTTGTTTATGGTTCAAAAGCTGCTGCTTCTGATGTTCTTGCTGTAGCAGACTTTCTTGCTGTAGCAGACTTAATAGCAAGTTTACAGGCAGAATTAGCTGCACAAACCTATAATCCAAGCACAAGCCAACAAGAACCTGTAATAAGTGGTGGAGAGTTTATTAAGTTAGAAAGACCTTCAGACAAATTTAATCTTGGAGATTCTACAACTGATGTATTTGTAACATCAATAACAAAAAATCAATTGCCAACCCTGTTAGAGGACGGAGTTTATTATGATGATGACAATACACAATATAGGTATATTCAAAAGATTGAATTAGAAACTTTCACATTAGAACACTTCAGAGACAGAGATTATAGTTCAACTCCAACAATCGGATTTAATCTTCCTTCAAACACACTTGTTTTGAGCTATACATTAGATTTCACTAAAGAGCCAACTTTTTCAAATGAAAAAATGTCAAATACAGACATAGTTATTCTTGGAAAAGATTACTTTATTTTGAACATAGACCCTTCTGGTGAAGAAATGACCTTGCTTGATACTGCAGAAACTGTTTTTATGAATGAAGGAGAAGAAAGAACTATAACAGTTGACGGAAAAGAATATGTTGTGTTTGTCAGTTTTATTGGAAGTGATAAAGTAAAATTAGTTGTTGATGGGGAGATTACAAAAAGTCTTTCAGAAGGTGCAACATATAAGCTAAAAGATGGTTCTTATATTGGAATTAAAGATATTTTAGCAAGTAGTAGTAGTTCAAGACCGAGCAAAGTTGAGTTTAGCATTGGTTCTGGAAAATTATTTCTTTCTAATGAAAGAGAAATAAGAATAAATGATAAAGATGTAGATGAATTAACCTCTTATTTGATTATGAATTCTGACAAATTAGACAGAATTGTAATTGAATGGAGAACTGATGACAAAGAATTTATAACTACTGAAAAAGAACTTGAAATGCCTGCTTTGCAAAGTGTTAAATTTTCAATGGCTGGTTTAAACTTTCCTTTACAAGAAAATATTGTATTGGAAAATGATGGAAGCACAAGTATCTTACTAAAAATCCCAATTGAAAGTGGAGAAGCAAGATTTAACATTTTATATGCTGATTCAACAGGACAGTTTATTGGCCTTGGAAAAGATGAAGAAAAAAGACTTGTAACTTCTGATTCAAATACTCTTACATTTAATGAAACTAATGGAGATAAATGGTTTGTTGCTTCATGGGCTTCAAGCAGAGATTCTGAATCTTATCTATTATCTGCAAAAGTAACATCTAAAGATGGAGGCGACAGAGTAACTATTAAAAACGAAGTTACAGGAGCTAATGTTTGCACAGATTTTAGAGAAGGAAGCACCTGTTCTATTGGAAATTTTGTCTTAACAATTAATGAAGTTTATAGAGAAGGAAGTGATAAATGGGCTACTTTCACAATTTCAAATGGAGGAAGTTTTAACACCCTTTATTCAAAAGAAGGATTAAAGTTATATCTTCCATACATATTAGAAAATAGCACAGAATATGGAGCTGTTGATTTTGAAACTGGTGAAGTAGGACATAATAGTGAAAGTTTTTATCTCTACTTTATTGAAGAAGATAAAGATAGCAGAGTTGCTAGTGGTGAAACCTTCTACTTTACTGTCACAAAAAATAGTAATGGAGGGCTTCATATAAGTGATGTTTCTTTAACTTCAGAAAGAAGAATTGGGGATTCAAGTAGATATGAATATTATGTTGTATCTGACCTGGCAACAAAGATTCTTCATGATAGGACAAGTAACCAATACAAAGCTACATTAACTTATTATGGAGACCAAGTTTATGCTAATGTTTATTTAACAGAAGTAAAAGCAGAAGTTATTTCAAGCGAACCTAAAAGTCCAGTAAAAGACATTGGCTCTGTTTACATATCTGATTCAGAAGTTAATTCAGTTGGGAGCAAGAACCTTATTGTTGTTGGTGGAAGTTGTGTCAATAGCTATGCTGCTGAATTGGTTGGTGGAAATTTCTGTGGAGATAACTGGGAAGAAAAAACAGGAGTTGGAGCAGGAGAATTCCTAATCCAGACATTTAGTTTAAGCAATGGAAAAATTGCTGTTTTAGTAGCAGGATATGAAGCAGAAGACACTATTAATGCTGTAAAAGCATTAAAGACAAAAAGCAACAATATAGATTTAAATTCTGGAAAAAAATACATAGGAACATCAAGCACCAATGTTAATCTAATTTAATTTTTTATTTTTTAATTAATAATTTCTTCACTCCACCTTCTAATTTTTTCAAAATCTTTTTTATTTAGTTTTTGTATTTCCTGATTCATTCCAATAAAAATTCAGCTTCTAAAATTTTTAAATTTTTCTTCTTCCCTTTTTTCCTCAACCTTTTTTCAATCAGCATATTATAACATTTCTGGCAAACTTTTTTTGTATCAAACAAAAGTTCAGCCTCTTGTTTTTTGCAGATTCTACATTCAACCATTTTTCAGGAAACTATTTACTTTCTTTATCTTCTTCAACTTTAAAGTCGGCATCAACTACTTTTTCATCTTTCTTTTTACTTTTCTTTTCAGCTGAATCATCTTCTACCTCTGTATTTGCCTTAGCTTGCTCTTCTGCTGCTTTTTTAGCAGCTTCTTCATAAATCTTAGATCCAGCTTCCTGAACAACTTTTTGCAGTTTTTCAGTTTCTTCTTTAATCTTATCTATATTTCCTTTTTCTAGAACTTTCTTAGCATTTTCTAAGAATTTTTCAATTTCTTTCTTTTTATCCTTATCAATTTTATCACCTAATTCAGAAATAGTTTTCTCTGAGGCATAGATCAATGAATCTAAAGCATTTTTTGCTTCAATTTCTTGTTTTCTTTTTTTATCTTCTTCTGCATGTTCTTCAGCTTCTTTAACCATTTTTTCAACTTCACTATCTGATAATTTTATTGAAGCAGTAATTGTCATTTTTTGTTCTTTGCCTGTTCCTAAATCTTTAGCAGTAACATGCAAAATTCCTGAAGCATCAATATCAAAAGCAACTTCTATTTGTGGAACTCCTTTTGGAGCAGGAGGAATTCCAACTAAATTAAAATTGCCTAAACTTGCATTATCTTTTGCCATAGGCCTTTCACCTTGCAAAACATGAACAGTTACAGCTGTCTGAAAATCAGCTGCAGTTGAAAATATTTGACTTTTTTTAGTTGGAATAGTTGTATTTCTTTCAATTAAAGGAGTCATTACCTCACCTAAAGTTTCAATACCTAAGGTTAAAGGAGTAACATCTAATAGAACTAAATTTTTAATATCTCCTGCAAGAACAGCTCCTTGAATTGCAGCCCCTTGTGCAACACATTCCATAGGATCAATCCCTCTTTCAACTTTCTTACCTATAAAATTTTCAACAAACTTCTGGGCATTCTTGTAGGACCACCAACTAAAATAATCTTATCAATATCTTCTTTTTTTAATTTAGCATCTTTTATTGTCTGCTCAATAGGATTCTTACACTTATCTATAATTGGCTGGATTAATTTTTCTAATTTTGATCTTGTTGTTTTTTCATTTAAATGCTTAGGACCTTTATCAGTTGCAGTTACATAAGGAAGATTAATATCTGTTTCCAAAACACTTGATAATTCAATTTTTGCTTTTTCAACAGCTTCTCTAACTCTTTGCAATGCAGAGTCATCTTCACTTAAATCAATTCCTTCTTTGTCTTTAAAATTTTTAACAAGATAGTATCACCAGATGTTGATAATACAGTAAAAGTTCCATCTCCAAATTCCATTATTGTAACATCTAAAGTTCCTCCTCCAAAATCAAATACAAGAATCTTATGTTCTCCTTCTTTATCTAATCCATAAGCCATTGATGCTGCAGTTGGTTCATTAACTAACCTTACTACTTCTAAACCTGCAATTTTCCCAGCATCTTTTGTTGCTGTTCTTTGATTATCATTAAAATATGCAGGAACAGTTATAACAGCTTTTTTAACAGGCTCTCCTAAAAAACTTTCAGCATCTTTTTTTATTTTTTGCAAAACATAAGCAGATATTTGTTG
>JAFCFX010000003.1 GCA_017608405.1 Candidatus Pacearchaeota archaeon
ATCAATCATATAGATAAGAAAGCTAAGAATAAGAAAGGCAAAACATTAAGTGACTTGTTTAGAGAAGCAAAAACTCCAGAAGATTTGAAAATGGATTATGAAGGAACTCCTAATGATATAGCTGAAGTATTAGATAAAAAAGCGCTTATTAGAAACCACCTAAGATATTTAGAATTAAGACATAGAAGGTATGTTGGTTAATTATTTAATCCCCCAATCTCATTTAAAGTTTTCTATTTTAAATCGTCTAACCAGCCGGCTTTTTTGTTGAGTTTCTTTTTAAAGAATTTTCCTAAATTTCGGGGGTCTTTTGCTTGATGATATTTAAAATAAATATAATTATTCATTATTCCAATGATTTCTATTTTTCCTGTTTTATGAGCAATTATATATTTGAATCTTTTTGAATGCCCATCTAATTTTTTCTTAGCCTCTTCTACAATTTTACACCCTTTATACAGTGGGATCTGGAAATGGTGTTTTACTCTTTTAACAGGTCTACATTGAAAAACATAATAAGGATTAACACCAATTGAAACAAGTCTTAGCATTAGTTCTGATAAGACATTTGGATTATCATTTACTCTTTTAAGTAAAACAGTCTGATTATTGATGATTAACCCTGCTTTTAAAAGCCTATTTATCGCTTCAACTGATTTTTTAGTAATTTCTCTTGGATGATTAAAATGTGTGACTATGTATATTCTTTTTGTCTTGCTATTATATTTTTTTAAAACTTTTAATAATTCATTACCTTCTAAGATTCTCGAAGGCATAAAAACAGGAACCCGTGTTCCAAATCTAATAAATCTAAGGTGTTTTATTTTTGATAATTTTTCTAAAAACTCTTGAATTATTTTTGTGGGCAATACAAAGGGATCACCGCCACTAATAAGAACATTATCTATTTCTTTATGCTCGTTTATATAATTAACAGCATCATCAAACCTACTCAATACTTCCCTACTAGGTAAGCCAATTAACCTTTTTCTAAAACAGTGTCTGCAATAAGAAGCGCACCGATTTGTAGATAGTATCAAGGCTGTCTGAGCATATTTATGCTGCAAACCTATTTCTTTTGTGTTTTCAGCTTCTCCACTTGTATCATATTCTCCAGAAACATTTAATTCATCTACAGAAGGAACAAGCATATTTTTTATAGGATCCTTGGGATCCTTGGGATCAATTAAAGAAAGATAATATTTGGTTATTTTCATTGGATGAATCTTAATGACTTCTTGGAATTTCTTTTTTTCCTTATCTGTTAGAGGAAGGTATTCTTCTAGTTGTTCTATAGTATGCACATATTTATTGTGTTTTTTGCCCCAATCCATATAAATACAAGTTTTAAATAACTTATAAGGGTTTCTGTTACCCCCTTAAAAAGGTTACAAGTAAACATCTAAACCATCCCACTGATGTTGTTATCCTTTCTAAATCTCATAACATTTTCAACAAAGCTTTCTATCTTTTGTTCGTGGCTGACAATTATTAACTGTTTAACATCGAGTTGATCTAAAACCTCTCTCATTTTATCTAATTGTTGATCTGAAAAACCCTCTGTTGGTTCATCTAAAATAACAATATCTCTTGTTTTTATCTTGCTCATTATAGAATTAATAACCTGATTTAAAGCTAGTCTATAAGCTAGGGCAACTGCAGTTCTTTCACCCCCAGAAAGATGAGCATAATCAATTTCATAATCTTGGTGTTCTATTATCGGGGTAAAATCATCACTCAATCGAACATTAAAAGAGTCAGATACAAGCATGCAAAACCATTCCATAAATAATCTTGAAAACTCTATCTTAAGTTTTGTCATGACATTTTTTTCAACAAAAGACATTAAAGGGGCAAATTTTTTAGAAAGCCAGGTTTCTAATTCTGTAATATAATCATGTTGAGATTGGATTTCTTGTGTTTGTTTAATTCTTTCTTTTAATTCTTCTATTTGATTTGAAAAGACTTCTATTTCTTTTCTTAATTCAACAACCTTTATCTCAGCAGTTTTTTCTTGATTTAAGGCTTCTTCAAGTTCTTTATTTTTTAATTCAAAGATATTATCAAATTTTGCTAATGCAAAAACAGAATTTCTTAAAGTTTCGATGTGGGGTGTTAAAAGTCCTATGTCTTTTTTAAGTAATTCATTAGAACTTTTAATTTCTTTTACTCTTGTTTGTTTTTCTGCAATTCCTTGAAATTTCATTTTTAATATTCTCAAATCTTGAAGTTCTCTATCTTTTAAGGAAATTTTTGATTCGTTTTCCATAATCTTAGTTATTAATTTTTTTTTCTCTAAAGATAAACTTTCTATATTATTTGTATTTTCAGACGTGTTTGAATCCATTTTATTTGCAACATTGCTTTTATAGACTGGATCAACATCTTGCAGACAAGTTGGACATATTTCCATTTTTGCAAGATTATTTTTAATGTTTTCATTTTCTTGATTTTTCATAGAAAGAGAAGCAATTTTAGAAGTTATATCTAAATTATTTTCATTAAGTCTTTGTTTATTTTGTTTTAAAGAAAGTATTTCTTGTTCTAATTGAGTAATATTTGCTTCATCAAATTTTAAGTCTTCTAATTCCTTTATCTGTCTTTGAAGCTGTTCTATTGTTTTTGTATTAATTAAAACAGATTCATTTTTATTACCAATAATTATTTTTGTTTTTTCAATTTCTTGTTGAAGTTTATTTTTCTCTTCTATTTTTTGAAAAATTTCTTGTTTTTCTTCTTGGATTTTTTTCCTCGAATCTGTCTTTAAAAAAAGTTCTTTTTCAATAGATACAAGGTTATATTGCTTTGTTTCTAGTTCCTCTTCCTTTGTTATTATGCTTGTCTTGTCTTGTTCTAAATGTGAAATTAAAGCTTCTTTAATTCTTTTTTCTTCTCTTAATTTTGAGGCTAAAATAGAAACATTTTCTAATATTTTTTTATATTTGTCAATTCCAAAAACATGTCTCAAGGTATTTATCCTAGTCACAGAATCTTGTAAAATAATTTGTTTCATTTCTTCTTGAGGAGTATAAACTGTAAATTTGTAAAGAATATTTTGTTTTTTAGAGAATTCTTTTGGATAATTCAAGAGTTCGAGGACTTTATTTTTCAATTCTGTAACAGAAAGTTCTTTTTTTTCACCATCGATAGTTATAGAACAATAATCTTGTGAAATTGTTTTGCCTCTCTTTAGGGTTCTTTCTATAATCACTTGCCTGCCCTCAACTTCAAACTCCATAATAACTCTTGCTTCTGATTCTCCATTTCTTAATAAGGCAGCACCTTTTTGTCCAGGTTGTAATCCAAATAATGCAAATTCTATGGCTAAAAGAATAGAAGTTTTTCCAGACCCAATATCTCCTGCTAACAGGGTTGAACCACATGAAAAATCAATTTCTTGATCTTTGTAACTTCTAATATTTTTTAGTGTTATTTTCTTAAGCATCATTTGAATTTGAATATTCTTTTAGATTCATCTATAATACGATTTGTAAAACTATCTGTTGTTTCTCCTTCTCTTTTTTCTATTGCAAGAGAATTAATTAATTCAGGTATTAATTTATTAAAATCTGAGGGATTTTCTTCTGAATAAATTTTAATTGTTTGGTCTTCAATATTTTCATCATCATTAATTTCTACTTCAAGGGCAAGTTCTTTTGTCTTCAAATCTCTAGTATTTCTAAGGGAAAAATAGGCCTTTTTTTGTTTTGCAAATTCTTCTATTTTTTGGAATTTAATATCTGTATGCTTTGAACTTTCAAGTTCTCCCCTGAGCCTTAAAAGAACTACTTTATCTTCTATATTTTGTTTTCCTAATTCTGCAATTATTTGATCTGTAGCCATTAAAGCATTTTTAACTTCAAAATTTAATGATACAACATCTTTAATTTTTAATCTTACTCTTTTTAATGAATTCTTAACTTTAGTATCTACAATATAAAAACTCCCATGTTCTAGGTCTTCAAGTTCTTGAAAATTATTTGGAAAAATAGGCCCTGGATAAACAAAATTCTTATATTGAAAATCTATATGTAAATGACCTAAAGCATAATAATCTGCTTTTGGAAGTAAACCTATTTCAACTGAATCTATTGGTAAAGTGCCTTTTGCCTTATCAATTGTTGTATGAAGCATAAAAATTTTAAACATTCCTGGAGCATCATTTAATCTTATTTTTTTTAATTCTGGAACTTCTAATCCTGATTTTTTACCTGGATATCCATAAATAGCAATTTGACCATCATAAATTACTGGACTCAATAAGATTTCATTTTCTCTTTCTTCTGCATTTAAAACATTTTTACAAAATCCTGCTTTTTCTAAAACATCTAAAAAAGTTTTACCAGAAACAGAATAATCATGTGAACCTGCAATAATATTTTCTTTTAAGATTTCTATGGGGGGATAAGCAGAATCAAATAAATCTCCTACAATCAAAACAAAATCAAGATTTTCTGAAATACAAATATCTAATGCCTGCTTAAAAGATTGGAGATTTAAATCTTGCATTGGCTGTTGCTTCCATCCTCCTAGATGCACATCTGCTATATGGGCGAACTTCACCATTTTTCATTAAAAAAGTTTATAACCTTAGAAAATATGTGTATATATAAAATTGATTGTGATAATATGAGACTTAATATTGTTTTTGGAGGACAGGCAGGGCAAGGACCTAATATTTTAACACATCTCTTAGGAGAATCCCTAGTAAAACAAGGATATTATGTGTTTTATTCAAGAGATTATCAGTCTTTAATAAGGGGGGGACATAACTTCAATGTTCTTACTTTTTCAGATAATTTAGTTAATAGTAATAATAAGGAAATTGATGTTTTAGTTGCACTTGATGAAAATACAAAGAAAATACATGAAAAAGACCTAAAAAAAGACGCAGTAGTGCTAGAAGGTAAACATGAAAACATGTATTTTGCAGGAAGATTGTTTAAAGTCCTTGGTCTTGATTTTAAAATCCTAGATAATGAATTAAAAGACTTGAAAAAAAGATATAAAGAAAATATTGCAGAAGCTAAAAAAGGCTATGCAGATGCAAAGGCACATATTAAATTAGTAAAGCCTATTAAGAAAAATTCTAATTTTGCGAGTGGGACAGAGGGGATTGCAAATGGAGCTATTAAATCTGGTTTAGATATTTATTATGCTTATCCCATGACCCCTGCGACTCCAGTATTAGGAGAACTTGCTCAAGCACAAGATGCAAATAATTTCTTGGTTTTAGAATTAGAAAATGAAATTTCTGTGATTAATGCTAGTATTGGGAGTGCTATTACAGGTGCAAAAACAATGATTGGGACAAGTGGGGGGGGTTTTGATTTAATGACAGAAGCATTGAGTTTAGCTGGGATGGCAAATGTTCCCTTAGTTGTTTATTTAGCGCAAAGGCCTGGTCCTGCATCAGGAGTTCCAACATATACTGCACAAGGGGACTTAAATATTGCAAGACATGCTGGGCATGGAGAATTTAATAGGTTAGTTCTTGCTCCAGGAGATCCAAAAGAATGTGAAGAATTAACAAGCCAAGCATTTTATTTTTCACAAAAACATAAAATTCCAGTAATTGTAATAAGTGACAAGCATTTAGCAGAAAGTTTTTACACAATGACTGAAAAACCTGTTATCACTAAATCACAAAAAACAACAAAGCTCATGAGATATAATAGTTATGAGCAGGATAAGACAGGTGCTGCAACAGACAATCCTGGAATAATAAAAGCTAATTTTGATGTCCGCATAAAACAATCTTTAGAAATTGAAAAACAAGCAAGTAAATTTGAACAATACAAAATTTATGGTAAAAAAAATTCAAAAAACATTATTGTGGGCTGGGGATCAACAAAGGGAGCAATTCTTGATTCGATGCAAGATCTTGATTGCAAATTCATACAAATAAAATATATTGAGCCTTTTCCAAAACAAGTTGTAAAAGAACTTCGAGGAAAAAATATAATTTTAGTAGAAAATAATGCAACAGGGCAATTGGGAAGTTTAATTGCAGAAAAAACAGGCATTTTTATCGACGGTAAAAATAAAGTATTAAGATATGATGCACGTCCTTTTTTATGTAATGAATTAAATGCTGAAATTAAAAAGAGGTTGAAATGAATATAGAAGAAGCTATTAAAAATATTGAAAAGGATTTTCCAGAAAAAAAAGTAGCTCAAATGCTAGATGATGAAATCCCAAAATGGGTGGATGATGGCTGGGAAGAAGACTTTGATAATGAATCTGAAGCATATGAAGAATGTGGGAGAGGAGAAGCAGAGGATGTAGTTATTGATTATATAATTAATACTTGGATAAAAAAATACAATCAAAATAAAAAATTAGATTTAAATAATCATTTAAAACTATATGAAAGAATAGGGGAAAATATGATTTAAAATGACAACAAATTTAAACACAAGTGTTAAGCCGACATGGTGTCCTGGATGCTGGAACTTTCAAATACTTACAGGGGTAAAAAATGCGCTTACACAACATAAAAAACAAACAGCAATTGTGACAGGAATAGGGTGTCATGCTAAAATTTATGATTATATTAATTTGCCTGGATTAAATACTCTTCATGGAAGAGTCTTACCAACTTGTTTAGGTTTAAAAGTTGGCAATCCAAATTTGACTGTCTTGGGATTTTCAGGAGATGGAGATGCTTATGCAGAAGGAGCAGAACATTTAATTCATGCTGCAAGATATAATTCTAATTTCAAATATCTTGTTCATGATAATCAGGTTTTTGCTTTAACAGTTGGACAACCAACACCAGTAACAGAAATAGGTTTTAAAGATAAAACAACTCCGGGGGGGGTAAAACTTCAACCATTTAATCCGATAAAAATAATGCTTGCTGCTGGAGCAAGTTTTGTGGCCAGGGTTTTTGCTGATGTAAAGCAAATTGAATATGTATTAAAAGAAGCATTAAACCACAGAGGCTTTTGTTTTATAGAAATATTGCAACCTTGTTTAATTTTCCATCCTGATACTGGGCATAAGGAAAGAACACATATGCTCGGAAAAGAACATGATAAAACAAGTTTTGAACAGGCTTGGAAAAAGGCAGGGGAATTTGATTATAATAGAGTTAAAAAAATTCCTTTAGGAATTTTTTATCAAGTTAATAAACCTATTTTTGAAGACCAATTTCCCCAGTTAAAGAAACTAGGAAAATCAGGTTGGAAAGATATTAAGCGTTAGTTAATAGTTAAAGCAGATCTTACTGTAACTGGAATTCCTTTAACCTCATAATCAACCCATAATTCTACAGGAACTGCCATCTCTGTGTTGGGAATTTTATCAAAAAAAACTCTTAATTTCTTTGTTTTTGGATCTCTTTTATTAATATCTGCCATAATTTCAAAATCATGACCTCTCTCTCCAAAATTTCTTCTAGATAATCCTACTGAATGGATTGTTGGTTTTTTGTCTTTTCCATAGAAAATAAGGCTTGTTTTTTTTGTATTTTGTTTTATAATTCTATTTGCAAGATCAAACATTGTTTTCTTTTCGCAATTATATCCTTCATCATATTTAGTTTCTTTTTCTCCATCTCTGGTAACCTCTTTTTTCTCAAAATAGTTTTTAACTCCATATCTTCTTTTTTCAAATTTAAGAACCTCTTCGATTGTAACGGTCTTTGCAGACAATATATCAATTTCAGAATAGTTTAAAGTTATTTCAAGACTGGTTGAAAAATCATTTCTTTTTAATCTAAATCCTCCCCCCAATACAATCCCAAGTGGGCCAACATTATCCGGAATAATATAATTTAAATCATATTTATCTGGAAATCCTCTTTCTAATAATTTTGGTAATTCTTTTTCTGGATCAGGAGTCGAATATCGCTTCCAATCAAAAACCTCTAGTGCTTGTGCATTTTTAGGGAGAAATAAAGAGGGGAGTATTAATGCAGGAGCAAGATAGGAAAGAGTTTTTAATTTAGAGGTAAAATATAAAAGACTTTGTAATGTTTTTCTCTTATTGTGGTCTATCTCTTCTCCCATAGTTTGTAAATGTAAAGTTCTTCAAAGAATAATTTTTTCCTTGAGATTATTTTCTTATTATAACCTTCCCACTTAATGTGTTTTGTTAGGCTACTTACTAATAAAAAAACCCTTGCATTCTTATTTAAATATTTGTGTGCTTTTTTTAGAAATCTGTTTATTATTTCTGATCCTTTTTTGCCCCCGCTTGTATCTCTTTTCTTATCAAATTCATGGTCTGGTAAATAGGGAGGATTAAATATTATTAGATCATATTTGCCTTTTAGTTTAGAAAATAAATCAGACTCAATACACTTAAAACCTAACTGTTTACAATGCTCAATTGCGTCGGGGCTTATATCTACCCCAAAAATATTTTTAATTCCTAACTCTTTTAATGCTTTTAATTGAACTCCACTCCCACATCCAATTTCCAATGCCCTAATATCCTTATTTTTAATTTCTCTTTTCAATGTTTGTGCTAAAAGATAGGAATCTTCTGCTGGTTGATAGATTTCAGACATTTTAACCAAATAAATTATTAAAGAATTCTACTAACTCTGTTTTAAAGAAAAAAACTCCTGCTAAACCTGCTAACAAAATTACTAATACGACTATTAAAATAATAAAAGAAGTGTTTGATTTCTTACCTTGTTCTTGTTCATAATTTGAAACAACTTGCTTTACTTCTTTTTTGAGGTTTGGATCTGGTTTGGTTGTTTTTGAGAAGATTGTTTTTGGAGCTGTTGTTTTTGCTTGTGTTGGCTTGGTAGAACGCACAACTCGTGCTTGTGCTCCTGGGCTTGTTTGTTGACCAAGTCTTTCAATTTGTATTGCCCTTGCAGCTCCTTCTATCTCCTCTTTTTTATATCCTGCATTATAAAAGCTCATCATAGCATGTTTAAGAGAATAACCCTTTGCTAATGCAGTTTTTAATCCATTAAAAATCTCTTGATTCACCATGTTATATTTAAGATTTTACTATTTAAAAATGTTTAAAATTTCAAAAATTTTCCATTTGTTGTGAGGTGAGAAGTTTCTCCAAATTCATATCCAAATTCTTTTGCAAGCTCTATTAGGGGGGTTTCTTGTTGGAGTTTTCCGTGGGCAGGAATAATATGTTCGGGTTTTAACATTTCCATTATATCTCTTAAATCTTCTCTGCTTCCATGTCCATGTACATGAACATCTGTTTGAAGTTTAACCCCCATTTTTCTTAATCTATTATCTAATTTTTCCCTCCCCAAAATATTTACGGGTGTTGGGATAACGCTTGAAGAAAAAATTAAATGATCTCCTTGTTTAAAATTAAAGGGTGTGTCTCCTTTTGTTATCCTATCTAAGATTGAGTTTTCTTCTGCTTGATGGCCTGTACAAACAACAATGTATTTTTCTCTGTTTCTGTCTAATTTTTTTAAAAAAGAATTTATTTGTTTTCTATACTTAAACAAAGTTATATTTTTCTTAAATGGACACTTTCCTACTTCACTCGCAGCATTGACATATTTATTGAGGCTTCTTCCTAAAAAAACTATTTGTCTTCTTGTTTTTTTAGCAAACTCAACTATATTATTTAATCTTTCAATATGTGAAGAAAAAGTTGTGACAAAAAATGCTGCTTTTCTATTTCTCACTTTTGCAAATGCATCTTCCAACATATGTTTTGCAATTGTTTCGCTTCCTGGTTTTTTTTCTGTTCCTGCATAAAGTGCATCTACAACCAAGACCTTTACCCCCTTTCTACCTAATTCTTTGAATTTTTTATAATTTGGAGGTCTTGCTCCAGGAAGAGTTGGATAATTATCAAACTTTAAATCTAAAGCATAGAAAAATATTCCTTCTTTTGTGTGCAATGCAATAAAAGTGCATTGAAGTGTTGAATGTGTTGTGTGAATAAATTCAACTTTGTAATTTCCACTTTTTCCTTTAATAGTATAACTTGAATCTTCTTTGACTATATTTATTTTGTTTCTAATTCTTATTTTTTCGTCTTCTAAAACTGCTGTCAAGACCTTCATTGTAAATGGTGTCCCATATATTGCTGCTTTTGGATATCTATTTGCAACATAAGGTACTCCTCCGACGTGATCAAGATGGGCATGGCTTATGAAAATTGCACGAACCTTATCTTTCCATGCTTTTTTATCTAAAACAATATCATTTGGGATTGCTCCCACTTTTCTTAATTTATCTTCTGTGTATTGTGGGCCTCCTGCTTTTTTTAATCTATGAGTATAATCTAAAACACGTTCTTCTTGAAGTTCTACTATTCCGGGTATATATAGGCCTGCATCAAAAAGAAATACATCTTCTCCTACTTTCACAGCAGTCATATTTTTGCCTACTTCTTCATATCCTCCGACAGTGCATATTTCCATTTTTGTTTGTTCTTTCCTCTTTTATAAAATCCTTAAGTAGGTCATGTTTAAAAAGTTAGTTATTAGAAAAATTCAAAATAATTATTTATTCTTATATTTTTTCTTATATTTTTTCTTTATAGATTGCATTGTCTTATTCCAGAAATAAGGTTACCTCGATAAAAAAGATTTATTAAACCTCAACCTCAACAATCCTAACCTCTCTTTTTAACTTATTCAAAATTACAGGCTCTTTCTCCTGATAAAAAATACTGCTCTTAGTGTTTAAATTTGTATGACACTACTTTTGATTTGGTGGGGGTTTCAGGAGAAGTTTCAGAGAAAAATACACACAATTGATCCTCAGTTATATCTGTGATTTTATCAAGTTTATATTTTTCTTTAAATTTTGAATTAAAAAATTTCATTTTTTCTCTTATAGTATTAAATCTTATGTGACTTCTTGATCCCTTCACATTTTTGGTGGAAATATTGATTCCATTTTCCATATTATCGAGATATTTTAGTGTTATATCTGAATTATATTTAGTCATACTGGGATTCCTTTTTCTACAGAATTTCTCCATTTCTGATATCTCTCTTTATGTTTATAAGGATCTATTTTCATATTTTTCCTAAGTTTGCATTTTTTATATATGGACTGCGTCTAACTTACATAACTTTAGAAAAAGTACATCCCATTAATATTCCAAAACCAGTCTATGCGCGGACCGGGAATCGGACCCGGCTCACCTCGTTTCTGCGAAAACACTGAAACCAGAGGTTTCGTGAACTTTCACGAATTAAAATTCGTGTCGTGGCAACGAGATATTCTACCAATAAACTACCCGCGCACAACTCGTAAGTAGATAAGATCATGGTCCCACCAGGAATCGGACCTGGGTCTACTCGGTGTAAACGAGCCGTCTTAGCCATTGGACTATGGGACCTTAAAAAAGACTATGTATTTTTCATTAAAAAGGTTTCTGTTCTTGTAAACTATGTAATAAGCAAAATATTTATACTTGATTTGTAAGTATTTTTTATGATAGAAGTTATTCCTGTAACAATTATTCCAAGGTATGGGTGTGTTTCAGAAACAATCTATAAGTTAGAAGAAATTGGGAATTCTTTTAAAACAAAATATCATGAAGAAACAAAAACAATTTCTTCAGTTGTAGTTAATATTGCAAAAGATAACCTGCATAAACTTTTAGAATTACGTGAAATAGTTGATATCATGGCTCTTTCTTCTGTTGAAGCGACTATTTTAGATCAAAGTTACCAATCAAGAATTTTTCAAAACTTAAGAGTTTATTCTCCAAGATTTGAAAATCATAGGGGGGAAATGTCGGGAAATGGGAAATCAGATGCAACCTATCATGGGATTATCACTCGTGACAACAAAATCAATAACAAACCTGTTAAATTATTATTACAATTTATTAAACCAAATGCAAAGACCTCTAACCATTACCATAAAAAAACAATTGAATTTTTTCTTCCTTTGCTTGGAAAAACACTTCTTTATTGCAATAAAGTGGGGGAGATTCATCCGAAAATACAAAATTTAAAAGATTTTGTTTTTACAAAAATTATGCCAAGAACTGCTCACCAACTAAGGACCAAAAACACTCCTTGTGTTAATCTACTCTGTATGGAACCATATGATCCTAGACTAAGAGACCATTTCTATGTTAATTCTTAAAGTAATGCTAAAGTTTAAAGGATAAAGTAATAATTGACTTAAATTAGCAACATTTATAAGGGAATAGTGTATTTTTTTCACTATGGAAAAGGATAACAAAACAAAAGATTCAGAATCGAGTATTCCTGAGATGGAGATTGATAGAAAATATTCAGAAAAAAAATCTGTAGTAGAGTCTCCTGAAAAAGCTCAAAAAGAAATGGAGAAGACAAAAAAAGAACTTGATAAAATAAAGAATTTTATTGTGAAAAAATATAATTATGTTCAATCGATAAGTCTTTTGCCTCCTCAAGCAACTAAATTATTTATTGATGAAGAAGAAGTTCCAAAAGAAACAGAAAAATATATGCACCTTTATGTTATTGTCCCAGAAGAAAAACTTAAAGAAATTCCAAAAATAAAAACAGAAGTAGTTAAACAAATTGATTCTCTACAAAAAAATTTAAAGCAAAAAATCTGGCTTCAAGTAAAGACACCTATTGATGTTTGGGAAATGTGTTTAGACAGTAAATTTGAATTATCTGCTGCTGTTTCAATGTCTTTTCCACTTTATGATAAGGGAATTTTGGGGGCAATGAGAGTTGCTGAAATTCACAAATCTTTAGTTTTGCAAAAGTTTGAAAAATATGTTGTAAGTTATGTTATTGGGGGTAGTTTAGTCAGAGGGGAGGCTGTTAAGAGTTCTGATGTTGATGTTTTTGTTATTATTAATGATACAGATGTAAAAAAAATGCCAAGGCTTGAGCTTAAAGAAAGACTCAGGAGTATTATTTATCAATATGTTGGTGAGGCAGAATCACTTGCAGGAGTAAAGAATAAACTTTCTCCTCAAGTTTACCTTTTGACTGATTTTTGGGAAAGTGTAAAGGATGCTCATCCTGTTATTTTTACTTTTATTAGAGATGGGGTTCCAATTTATGATAGAGGAACATTTATGCCATGGAAAGCTTTGTTAAGAATGGGAAAATTAAAACCTTCTCCTGAAGCCATTGATATGTTTATGTCTATGGGAGACCAGACAGTAAAAAGAGCCAAAAGAATTATGTTAGACATTGTTATTCAAGATATTTTCTATGGTGTAAGCACTCCTAGTCAAGCATTGTTAATGTTATATGGATTGCCTCCAACAAATGTAAAAGAAACTGTTAAAGAAATGAAAAGAATTTTTGTTGACAAAGAAAAAATGCTTGAGAAAAAATATTATGATATTCTTGAAGAAATCTGTATTAAATATTATAAAGGTTATGAACATGGAAAAGTAAAAGAAGTTACAGGAAAAGAACTTGATAGGCTTCTGAAAAACATGGAACTTTATGTTAAGAGATTAAAAGAATTAAGAGAACAAATTGATAAAAAGGCGCAAGAAAGAACAATTGAGCAGATTTACAAAGATGTTTTTGAATTATTAAAAACAATTGTCAAAACAAAATCTCAGGTGGCAACTATTACTGAATTTGAAAAAGATTTTGTAAAGGCAGGCAAATTTACTCCTCAACATTTAAGGATTTTAAAAGATATTGTTAGTGCTAGATCTGATTTTAAAAAAGGTAAATTAAATGCCCATAAAGTTGATCAAGCTAGAAAAAGTGCATCTGTGTTAATTAATGATTTAATAGAATATAATCAAAGATGTGAATTATTGAATAATAAAAAGGAGTAAAGCTTTATAAATTAAATTTCTTGATATTAATCATGACAAAAGGTAAAGTTATACAATTTAGACGTGGAAGACGAACCTTTCATAAAAGGCATTTTTTAATAGAAATACCTGGGAGCAAAAACAAAGAAAATGCTAAAAAATTTGTTGGAAAACAATTAGAATGGAAGTCTCCTGCAGGGAAAATAATCAAAGGTAAAATTTCAGCTACTCATGGGAATAATGGGGTTGTGAGGGCTATTTTTGAAATAGGTCTTCCTGGCCAAGCAATTACAACAGGGGTTGAAATAAAATGAAAGATCTATGTAATGGAAATGGATGTGAATTTAAGATAATTTGTCCTCGGCCAAGAAAAATTGAAAATTTATCTAAAACATCTAAAAATCCAAGAAAATATTCAGATCTGACTTATTCTCTTTCACCAAGTGTTTGTTCACAATATCAAGGATTTAAATCAGTTCAATATATGTTTAAATAAAATGGCAAGTTTAACTGAAATTAAAATTTCGTTTGAATGCTTCCATTCAAACAACGCAAAAGAATGGCATCATTAAGAAAAGCTACAGCATATTCTAAGAAAAAGGTCACACCTTATACACGAGTTAGTAAAAAAAAGAGCAGGTCATTTGTTAAGACAGTGCCACAACAGAAAATTGTTAAATTTGTGATGGGAAAACCTTCGCTTCATGATAAAGAAAAATTCAAACACGAGTTAACTGTCATATCCTCTGAAAAAGTCCAAATTAGACACAATGCTCTTGAAGCATGTAGACAGTATATTAATAAAAAACTTGACAAAGAATTGGCAGGACAATATGTTTTCAAAGTTATTCCTTTTCCTCACCATATTCAAAGAGAAAATAAGATGCTTACTGGTGCTGGAGCAGATAGAATGCAGACAGGAATGCAATTGGCATTTGGAAAGCCTGGTGGAAAATCCGCAATTTTAAAGAAAGGAAGTAAGATATTTTTTGTTGGAGTCCCAAATTCTAGGGCAGTTGTTTTTGCAAGGAAAATCTTTAAACAAATTAAGTCAAAATTGCCTTGTAAAACTCAAATTTTATATGAAGAAAGAAAGTAAGGAATAGGCTTCTTAAAGAAAATTATAAACTGCATTAAGATTATATAGTGCAGCAGCATATGAGGCAGCGCCAAAGGCATATAGAGCTATATCTCCGAGAGGAATATTGGTGTTTAAACCTTTTTCACTTTTAACAAATTTATTGAGAAAATATGTGCCAGTCAAAATAAGAGGTTGTGTCAAGAGGTTGTCTGCAAGAATACCCTCTGGATTTCCTAAATTTTCTATTAACCACCTTACTCTTGGATTTGCTTCTGCAGAAGATCCAAATTTTGAAACAAAATCATAAGTGCTAAGACTATCACAAATCTGTCCAGAAACAAATAAAGCAGCTGCCCTAGAATAATTTTTATTCTTAACTATGAGATCCTTTACTTTTTTACTCATATTCAGGGTTCTACTTTCAAGTTTTTCTTGCATTATATTTTTTCGAACTAAGCTTATTTAAATGTTTCTTATGTATTAACTACCTAATGGTAACAAATAGAAAGATTTATAAACATAAAATACTCTGAAATATCAATAAAAATGACAGAAAATATAGTTGATAAGTTGAGGTATGATTGGCACAAGTTAGAACTAGCTGAGGTTGCAGGAGAATATCTTGACCAAGGAAAAGAAGGATTGCCTCTAGCTAAAAAATCACTTGAATTACTCTTGGGTGATATAGAATATGATGATCCAGCAATAGTTAAAACAATAACAAATGACCAGGTTATACCTATAACTCTTAAAAATCAATTAGATACTTATTACCAAGGCTATAATGCTCAAACAGTAGATAATCTTATCGACTATCATGGAGGCACTATTGAAAAATATCTTGAAGGAGATAGTGGAAAAGTAAAAGAAAAATTAACTCCAGTTTTAGGCATGAAATATTCTGATATTAAAAAACAAATAAAAAAAGCAGGCCACATACTTGAAGGCGATGAAAATAAACTTGAAGCAAACACAAAAGAGGAAGTAAAAGAAGCAGAAGAAACTATGAAGAAATATGGTCTAGCTTATTACACAATCATGAACCTTGAGCAAAGAAGAAAATCTGAATTAAGATCAAGAGTTGAAGATGCTGCTAGTAAAGATTTTTTTATAAATAATTATCTTAAAGAACCTCAAGAAGGGGACGCAGAATAATCCTCTAAAGAGTGTCTTTAACTAACTTGGCCATGACATCTATAAATTCTTGAGTTTGGTCTTGCCATTTATCGATTTCAACACCTCTGAGATTTTTAATTTCCCCATGTGTTATTTTTTTGTGAAGAATAAGTAATCCCCTGTACCAGGCAACATATTTCATTTTTAATTTTCCTGAATTAACAAAAACTTCTTTTAAATCAACAGGCACATGTTCTGGTGAGGCAGGAATTTGATTTGCTGCAATTAAAGCTGCATGTGCAGAATCAACCATTGCCCAATATAACCCTTCAACTGAATTTAATTCAGAAATTTTACTTCTTGCTAAATGTGTTGGAGCTCTTTGAAGAGAAGTATAAACTGCTTCTGGTGTCGCCTTTATTTTCCCTTTAACTAATAAAAACTTTAAGGGTTCAAAAAATCCTGCCATATCAATCATTGCCTCGCCATGTCTTAATACATTAAGGATCACTGGATCCCCCTTCATTAAATCTTCCCACCAAGTACTTAATTTAATTGTATTAATATGCAAGTTTTTCTGATAAGGATTACTTCTTAAAATTTTATCAAGTTCTGTTCTATACCATGCAATTAATTCTTGATCCCAAGTTACAGAAACATCATCAAGAACAATAATAATATCAACATCAGAACCAGGCACATTTGTTTGTTTTATTGTTGAACCAAACAAAATAATTGATTTAATGACCTTATCAAATTTCTTATAGGTTTTTGCTGCAAAATCCATTGCAATATCTGACTCTCTTTTCAATTGCAAAGTTGGAATATTTTTCTTATTTATTTTAGATTTCTTTCTATGTTTAGTTTTTTTCTTAGAAGTTTTCTTTTTCACCATCTTTATTTATATTAAGTTTATTTACTTTTTAAATTTACTGAATTAGAGTAGTTATTCCATTGGTGCTCCACCCATTCTGCTTCCTTGTCCTCCTCCACGTTGCCCCCCAAGTTCTGCAGGTAATTGTGAAAATCCAGAACCAAATGTTTCGTAATTCCCAGCCGGAAGCATTTGACCATAACCTGAAAAATATCCTTGTTGTAATCCACTAATCTGGTTCCAATATAGGTTGCCTGAAGGATATACTGGAGAACCTAATCCCTGCAAACTAACAGGATAAGGTGACTGGCCAAAATGCTGGACAAAACCTCCTGCTTCTACAATTTTATTCACATCTGTGACTCCTTGTTTTTCAAGCTCTTCTAGAATTTCCTTAAAAGGAACATTTCCCATTCCAGGGGGCAAGTGACTATCACCATATCCAAAATTGTCTGTTAAATGGACATGTTTTACATACTTTGCAATTTCTTCAACTTCTTTTCTAAGATCTTTGTCTTCAAATCCATGTTTTTTTGCAATATTTAAGTGGCCAACATCTAAAGTCATTCCAATCATCTTATCTGCTTGTTCTTCTGCTGCTGAACGAGAATGCCCCTTTTCCATTGCTTTATCAACAAATTTTTTCTTTGTTTCTAAAATTAACTCCTTCATTCCTGGCAACCCTTTTTCACCTTCTTTTTTCATTGAAAAAGCCATTCCAGGATAAAGATTTTCAATAGAGATTGTTGGTGCTTTGCCTTTATATTTTTCAAATGCCTTAAATGCAACATTTGCAAAAGTTTCTGAAGACTTTTCTAGTGCAAAATTCTCAATAGGAACATATAATTGTGGCTCTACTCTTTTTAAATTCATGATTAATCTTTGAATTGCTTGGGATTGTCCTTGTACAGATTTATTATCTTGCAAATCTTTTGTAAATTCCTCTGAAGCCTTTGTTAATAATTCTTTATCATCTTCTGATCCAAATTTATATGCTTTATGAAACAGTCCACTAAGATATTGACGACTATTTTCCAAATATGTTTTAGCATTTTCTATATGTCCCATTGCTTGGTTTTGCTCTGGAGTTAAATCTTCCCAATCTAATCTTCCTGCTTCTCTGTCTTTTTGTAAATGTGCTATTTGAAGAGCATTTTCATTTAAGATTCTGTCTGCACCCTCTTTATAATAAATAATCTGGGATAAATTATTATCCCATTCAGTTGCATTTAGATTTTTTAATTCTTGCATAGGATTTAATGTTCTTCCTTGCTTAAGTGGGGTTTGGGTATAAAGTGTTTCTTCTGGTTTTTCGCCCTTTCTAACTTGTTCTATTTGTTGCTGTGTTATATCGGGTTTTAATTCTTTTCTATCTGGATAAAACTTCTTTTCCTCTTCAAGTGGAGCCATTTTCCCTGTTTCTTGATTAATGACAATTAATTTTTGGAGTTTTTTGCCTTCTTTTGTTTTTTGATATTCTGATCCAGGGATTCCTGCAGAATGTATTGTAACTGGCATTCCTCCTTTGTCATCCATATCCATGGCTCGAGCAATATCGTCTTGCAATTGTCTTTCTGCAAGTTGTCTGTTTGACTCACTCCATCCTTGTTCGCCTATTCCAGATGGCTCTACAATTGGAGCGTGTAGAGAAACTTTTGCTCCTGCTAATTTTGCTTTACGTCCTATTTCCTTAAAATGTTGTTTAGGAACCTGGTCAAAGGCCTCTTGTGGCAAAACAGTCACTTCTACTGGCACAATTCCTTGATTTAATAACTGATTTACTTGTTGAATCTGGTTTGCAGTATCAGGCTTAGTATTGGCTCCAACCTGGCCAGCAGCAACATGGTAGCCTATAAAAACATCACCATAACTAGGACTAAAAGAAGAAGTACCTCCCTGATAGAAATTTCTTATTGAATAATCTCCTCTTTCCATGTTTTTATGAGTATAATTTTATTTATTAATTTATCTAAATGTTTTTCCTTGGTATTTGGTATCTTGTCTTTCAAAAGGAAGTTTACTTCCATCTCTGTCTATTTTCTCTGCTTTAGCAACATAGTCTCTTTCTAATGTTGCTGATCCTTTTCTTAATTCTCTAAGATCTGGATTAATTTCAAATTCTTGTTCTCTTTCTCTACGCAAATTTGAAGTTGGAGTGTGTGCGGGGATTTTTTCTGATTGCCTTACAACCAAATCTCTATTCATCATTTGCCTTTCTCTTTCCATGGCTTGATAATCCTCTTTCATTACTTTATATTTTACTGGTTCATCTTGTTTTTTTTCTTGGGCTGGAGTAGTTGCAATATCTTGCTCAAGTCTTGTTGGTTCTGCAGCTTTTGCTACTTTTTCTAATACAGGGTTGGATGGTTCTGTAGGGGGTTGCATAAATTCTACAAATTCATTATCCTTTGTTGTCTCATCTTCATCTTTAATTTCTTCTGCTATTTCAGATGTTTTTTCTTCTTCTATTTCTTCTTCAATAGCTTCTTCTAAATCTGATTCTTCTGATTCTTGGTTTTTACTTTTTTTCTTTTTAGCCATTGTTTTACAGAGGGCAGAAACATATATAAAATATTCTACTTTGTATTTAATATGAGAAAAACAATTTGGTTGGTTGTTAGCATTATCTTAGTTTCATTAGGAGTTATTATAATTTTATATTCTTTTTCAGGATTAACTGGGCAAGTTACGTCTAATGCGGGAGGGGCCTATACTTCTGCAGTTGTCTTAATAATGGCTGGCTTAGCAAGCTATTTTTTCTTTAAGAGTAAAAATACTTTAAAATCTTCTGCTGAAGAAAAAAAGAAAGATTCAGTTGTGAAAAAAGAGGGAGAATGGAAAAAATTTAGCAAGAAAAAACCTCAAAAAAAAGATGGTGGAGGAACAACGGAGGAGTGGGAAAAAGATGAAAAATAAATTAAAATCTTGGGGTATTTTTTTATTCTTACTTGGGAGTTTTATTTTACTTGATTCTTTTTCGGGAATCACAGGCTATGCTGTTGCAGAACAAGTTGGAAAAATCACGAGCTCTATTTTTGGATTAATCTTTATTCTTGGGGGGTTAGGGATGTTTCTTTCTGGAGGAAAAATAAATACTTATAACAAGATAGTTGGAGGGCTTTATACCACCCTTGCAACAAAAAGTGCATATGGACACCATACAGAAAAAATTAAGGATGTAACAAATACTCTAGAAAAATATGGTCCTCAGAAAATAGTAAAAAAAGTTATTAAAAAACAAATTAAATCAGGTTATTTAAATTCTATAGAAGATGACTCAGTTTCTTTAACAATGGATACAAATAAGTTAGAAGAAATTATTAAAAATCATGGTAAAAAAATCTCTGACGAAGCTCTAAAAAGGATAATTGAGTTAAAAGAAAAGAAGGCTATGTCTGGAGTTAGATAGTTGATTTTATTTTATTAGGGAAAAATATATAAGTTTGAAATGTTTCTATTTTGCATGAAAAATCCACTAAAAATGGTTGGAGTAATCTTATTCTTAGTTGGACTTATTCTTACTCTAAACTCCCTTCCAGGAATTACAGGAAATGTAATTGGGGGGGGAATAAGTAATGATCTTGGTTCTATTTTTGGATTAGCACTCGTAGTTATTGGGGGAATTGTATTTTTATCTCAAGCTAAAGAAAAAAACTAAGTATAACTTGGCATTCCGTGGGCTTTCTTATAAATATCAAATAAAGTAAATACTGTTGCTTTTGCATTTTCTGATGCTAAGGTTCTTAAGTAAGTTTTTTCTGTCCAATCATCTGGCTTAATTATTATGTCTTTTGGCTCTTGTTTTTTTTCTGGTTTTGGCTTTGCAGGCTTATCATAGGTTCCAACTAATGCTAAAAAAGGATTTGAAGAATCTTTTGTCTTTTTTATTTCTTCTTTGTCTTTTTCTTCTAAAAAGAAATCTATTTCTTCTTGTAATTGGCCAAGACTTTCTGTTGTTGTTCCTTCAATCAATTGTAAAACATCGTGCATATCTGATTTTTTAACTTCTTGATTAACTTTTGCAACTTCATCATCATTTAATGCATAAGCTCTGAGGGTTATTTCGGCTCTTCCTCCAAAAACATAATTAGCCTGTTGAGTCTGCATTCTAGAAGGGAGACCTCTAAATTTAAAATCAACTAAAATGCAAGAGTGATAATCTCTTTTTAGTGATCTAAGAAAACCTTCTTTTGTAAAATCAGTAGGCAATTTTCCTTGAAGTGCAGATTCTTTTACTTTTAATTTAGATTTTCCAAAAAGAGTTAATTCAAGCAATATTGTGCTAAAAGTTTTTACTAAATCTGGATTTGTTCCCATCTCCCCCATTTCAAGCTGAGATGCTGCTCGCAAATAAGGTTTTGCCCATCGGGAATAAAGTTTCAAACTATTAACTTGGCTTCTTAAATATGTTTTTTCAAGTTCATATCTTTTTCTTAATTCTACTCCAGAATGTTTAAGCCAAGTATTAAATTCTTGAATTCTTGGAAATAAAATTCTCTTAACTATATCGTTTAAATCTAATTTATTTACATCTTTAGCATCGTCAACAGCTAGAAATGCATCAAGTAAAGTGGTAAATCCTGCTTGACCCAAAGCCATTGCCTTTATACTTGAATTTGCTTTAGTTATATCTACCTTATCTAGCCAGATTTGTTTTAAGGCTAGTTTTGCTGCCTTATTTATTTCTACATCATTTGATTTTAAATCATCATAACTTTCTAATCTAATTCTAAATTCTTTTAAATCATAAATAATATTTAACACACTTCTCAAGACCATGTTTATGTCTGCTAGCAATTTAGCTCCTTGTTGTTGCATTATTGTGGCTCTTTGTCCTAGTTCTGCAAAATGTCCTGAACCAGGTGTTGAAGTAAAATTATCGATTAATTTTTCTGGTGCAAGTCCAAAATCATTCATTAAATCTAGTAAGAAAAAATAAATTGGTTCGAGGGTTTCTGAGGATGAATCATAAATTAATGTGTGGACTTCTTCTGGACCTTTTTTTTTCTTATAATAAGGAACGACTTCTTCAATAATTTCAGCTATTGTTCTTACGACCATATAAAAGACAGAGGAATATATCTTTAAAAAAGGTTTCTACATTATAGAAAGAATTCTTATTTTATAATGGGTAAAAGAAGCTCCAGTATATAAAATTTGCCCCTGTTTTGCGACGGCAAAAAAGCTTTATAAAGTAATTTGCCTTTTTTATATTAAATCGTCTAGAAAAAGCTTGGATTAAGAGCCAATTGGGGAATTTTTCATAAATCTTCCTCTTCATCTAAGGACTCTTCTGGAAATCGATCATCATGTTCATATTCAGCTTCCCTATAATCCCGAATTGAATTACCAATACCAATTCGTTTTATCATAAAAAATCAAGGGTGCTGAAATATATAAACTTATGTAAAAGTGTTTAAAATGAAAAATCGGCGTGGAGAAAAAATCAATTTTAAGTATAATGTTAGAGAATACTGGAAGATCCTTAAGCAGTATAAGGCCTTGTTTTTTTCACTCTTAGTTATTTCTCTAATAGTTGAATCTTTATTTATTGTTGACAAATTCTTATTTAAAAGAATTATTGATGATGGAAGCGAGTTTATTGCAGGAACAATTCTTCAAAATGTTTTTGTTCAAGTCTTAATAGTAATTTTATTAATTTTTATTGGGATTGTTATTTTAAGGACAATTGGGAAGTGGGTCATACTACATTTAATGAATATCTTAACTTCTAAGATGATAAAGGACATAAAAACAAAATATTTTAATCATATTTTAAGATTATCTCATAATTTTCATACCACTAACAAGACAGGTTCTTTAATTTCAAGATTGGGAAGGGGTTCTGGAGCTGTTGAAAATATGACTGATATCTTAGTCTTTAATATGGCTCCTTTATTTTTTCAATTATTTATTGTAGGACTATCACTCATATATTTTAGTTGGGCTTCTGCATTAACTATTCTCATTATTACAATCTTATTTGTTACTTACAGCTTTATTATCCAGCACAAACAACAAAGTTCCAAATTAAGATTTATTCGTTCACAAGACATTGAAAAAGGATTTATTGGGGATATTTTTACAAATGTTGATACAATTAAGTATTATGGGAAAGAAAATATTATTGAATCAAGATTTAATAAATTAACAAGTTTAACAAGAAAAAACGCACTTAAGTATTGGGGATATTTTAGATGGTTTGATGCAGGACAGATCTTTATTCTTGGTTTAGGAACCTTCTTATTAATTTACTTTCCATTGACTAGTTTCCTAGCAAAAGAAATAACTCTTGGCACCCTTGTATTTATATACACAATATATGGAAATGTTGTGGGCCCAATGTTTGGTTTTGTTTGGGGAATGAGGGGCTTCTATAGGTCAATGGCAGATTTTCAAGATTTATTTGAGTATGGAAAAGTAAAGAATGATATCAAAGACAAACCAAATGCTTCTGAGATAAAAATAGAAAAAGGAACAGTAGAATTTAAAAATGTTGACTTTAGTTATGGGGAAAGAAAAATATTTAGAAAATTTAATCTAAATATAAAAGAAAATGAAAAAGTTGCATTGGTGGGACATTCTGGATCTGGAAAAACTACTTTAGTAAAACTCTTGAATAGATTTTATGATGTGGATTCTGGACAAATCCTTATTGATGGTCAAGACATAAGAGATTTTAAACAAGAATCTGTGAGGGGAAAAACAGGGATTGTTCCACAAGAATGTATTTTATTTGATGAGACAGTTTATAATAATATTAAATTTGCAAATCCAAAAGCTACAAGAAGAGAGATTCAAAGGGCAATAAAATTAGCTAGACTAGATAAAGTCATTAAACATTTTCCAAAAAAAGAAAACACTGTTGTTGGTGAAAGGGGGGTAAAACTTTCTGGAGGAGAAAAGCAAAGAGTTTCAATTGCAAGATCAATATTAGCTAATAAGAAAATATTAGTATTAGATGAGGCAACTTCTGCTTTAGATTCTGAAACAGAATATGAAATTCAACAAGCTCTTAAAGAATTATTAAAAGGAAGGACTGCAATTATAATCGCACACCGTCTTTCTACTATTATGAATGCTGATAGGATTATTGTTTTAAAAGAAGGAAAAATAATCCAGCAAGGTAAACATTCTGAGTTAATCAAAAAACCAGGAGAATATAATAAACTATGGAATCTTCAAAAAGGCGGATATATGGAGTGAGATCCCCAAATCCTTATAAATAACTTGTTCTTACTTATTTTATGGCGTGGTTTAGGAAAAAAGATAGAGTGATTGATTTAAGTGCAAGATATAAAAGAGAGCAAGAAAAAGCTGCTGAAATCGAAACAGGTTCTCCAGAAACTGGTGTTGAATCTCCTTCTCAAAGTGCATTTGGTTTTCTTGGAAACTTAGCATCTGGAGGAAGCAGTTCTGAATCAACAAGTTCTGAAATAAGTAGTCCTGAATCAGATACAGGATATGTTGATGTTTCCGGGGGTTCAGATGAAAGAAAAAGAAAACTTGCAAAGAGACTTCTTGACATAACAAACAAATTAGAAGAATTATCAAATCAAATTTATCACCTGCAACAAAAAGTTGAAGTTCTTGAACGAAAAATGGGTGTGGGTAATTATTGAAAAGTTTATTAATCATATTTCTTTTAATTATACATGAAAGATTTTGAAAAAAAGACACGTGCATATGCTTTGAAAAATGCAATTGCTTACAAAGGCAAAGCTGTTCAAGGCGCTGTGATTGCTTGTTTATTTAATGAAGGTTTGAAAAAACAAGATATGAAAAAATATGCTAAGAAGATTTCTAAAATAATTTCTGAAGTAAATAAAATTTCTTTAGAAGAACAAGAAAAAGAATATGAAAAACTTGAAAAACAGGTTTCTAAAAGAGTTATTCGGGAAGGATTGCCTGAGTTGCCCAATGTGAGTAAAAAGGGGGTTATTATGAGAAATTCACCTTCTCCGTCTGGTCCTTTGCATATTGGACATGCAATTATTTCTGGTTTAAGTATTGCCTATGTAAAGAAATATGGGGGCAAATTTATTTTGCGTATTGAAGATACAAACCCAGAAAATATTGATCCTAAAGCATATAAATTGTTAGAAAATGATGCAAGATGGCTTTATCCTAAAACAAAAATTATTATCCAGTCAGACAGGATGAATTTATATTATAAATATGCTGAAAAATTAATTAATAAAAAAACTGCTTATGTTTGTACTTGTTCAGCAGACAAGTTTAGAGAACTTGTAAAGCAAAAGAAAGCTTGTAATTGTAGAGAACTTTCTGTAAAAGAAAATTTAACAAGATGGAAAAATATGCTAAGTAAATCTGGATATAAGCCTGGACAAGCTGTTTTAAGATTTAAATCATCTGAAGGAATGAAACATAAGAATCCTGCAATGAGAGACTTTCCTTTAGCCAGAGTAAATTTAACAAAACATCCTCGGACAAAAAACAAGTATAGAGTTTGGCCTTTAATGAACTTGTCAGTAACTGCAGACGATATTGAAATGAAGATGACACATATTATTCGAGGAAAAGATCATAGAGATAATGCAGAAAGACAAAAAATGATGTTTAAAGTACTGGGAAAGACATGTCCTTGGGTAGCTTTTATTGGAAGAATTCATTTAAGGGGCATGGCATTATCTACAACAAAGATGCAAGAGGGAATAAAGTCTAAAAAATACAAAGGATGGGATGATCCTAGACTTCCTACCCTAATTTCATTAAAAAAACAAGGTTATAAACCAGGAGCTTTTTTAAAATTTGCAGAAAAAATTAGTCTTGGAGAAAATGACAAGACTCTTGATAAATCAGAATATTTTACTTTATTAAAGAATTTTAATAAATCTCGAGAATAAAAACATTTAAATAATTAATTTATGTAATTAATTTGTATAGTAATGAAAAGGAGGTTAAATATGATAAAAAACAAAGCTGGTTTGTCAACTGTTGTAACTACTTTAATAATTATTCTATTAGTCTTAGTAGCTATTGGAATTATTTGGGTGGTTTTGAGGCCTATTTTTGAAGGAGGGTCTGGAGAGATTGACATTGGAGCAAAATGTTTAAATGTAGAAGTTAGGGCTACAGGAGTTACTACTTGTAGTAGTACTGCTTGTACTGTTGCTCTTGCAAGATCAGGATCAAGTACAGAAGAAATTGCTGGTGTAAAATTAGTTTTTAGTAATAATACTGTCAGTCCTGTTGATGTAAGTGACATAGCTGATTATCCAAACGATGTACCTGCATTAGTAGGAGCAAGCACAGGAGCATTGACAATAGCTAATTTAGCTGTGAATCCAGATAAAGTAGAAATAACTGTCTACTTTAAAGATGAATCAGGAAACGAATTACTCTGCCCAAGTTCAACAGAATTTAACTTTTAATTTTTTATTTTTTTTATTTCTTATTTTTTAATAGTCAGTGGTAACTCTAAATATTCTTAGATTATCAAAAAGGTTTAAAAAGTCTAATTATTGAGAAATATTATGAACACAGCTAAAAGCCGGAGTTGTCGGCATCATTAATAAGAAAGATTTTTCTAGCTGTGCTAATATTTTTATACCATACTTAACTCAATTAAATAATGGTGGATGTAGTATATTGGTAGTACGTGTGGTTGTGGTCCGCGAGAAGAGGGTTCGATTCCCTCCTTCCACCTTCGAACTTTGTTTGAGGTGGCTTACGAAATTCTTTAGAATTTCAGTTTCCGCCTTTAAGCCAAGTTTTAGGAGATTAAAATGAAAAATCAACCAGTCAAAGGATTTAGAGATGTTACAGGAAAGCAAGCTGAAAAAAGAGCATTTATTAGGGAAGTTATTAGAAGGACCTTTGAAAAATATAATTTTGAACAAGCAGAAACACCAATTATAGAATATGAAGAATTTGTTAAAGGGGAAAATACTCAAGATGATGCTATTTCAGATGTGTTTAAATTAAAAGATAAGGGAGACAGAAAGCTCGCCTTAAGATATGAATTTACTTTTCAATTAAAGAGACTCGCAGAAAATAAAAAACTCCCCTATAAAAGGTTTCAAATTGGATCTGTATTTAGAGATGAGCCAGCACAAGGAAATAGGTTAAGACAATTTACTCAGTGCGACATTGATACAATTGGGTCTACAATAAAAGACGAGGCAGAAATACTCGCAGCAATAAAAGAAATTTTAAATGCATTAAAAACAAAATCTGTGATCTATATCAACAACAGAAAATTGCTTGATGAAATTTTAAATGAATTAAATATTAAGCAAAAAGAACAGGTTATAAGAGAAATTGACAAACTTGATAAACTTCCTGAAAAAGAAGTAAAAGAAAATTTAAAAAAATTAAATGCAGAAAAAATTTTGAATATCATAGGCAATAAACAAGGTTTTTTTAAAAAATATAAAGCATATTCTGAAATTGAAGAATTAAAAAAATATTGCAAAAATTATGGATTTGAAGTTGTTTTTTCTCCTTCTCTAGCACGAGGCCTTAGTTATTATAATGGAAGTGTTTTTGAAATTAAGAGCCCGGGTATTAAAGAAACAATTTGTGCAGGAGGAAGTTATCTTGTAAATAATATTCAATCAACAGGAATTTCATTGGGGCTTGAAAGACTTGAATTAGTCACAAAAATAATTTTAAAAATAGAAAGAATTCTTGTTGTTTCTCTTAATGAAGATAAGAAAGCTATTCAAATTGCAAAGCAACTTAGGAAACAAAATAAAAACGTGACTATTTTTTATGGTAAACCGTCCAAAGCAATGGAATATGCAAATGCATATGGTATGAAAAAAGTTGTTTTTGTTGGTGCACAAGAAATCAAAAAGAAAAAATTTAAGATAAAAGACATGAAAACAGGAAAAGAAAAAATTTTAGTTATTGAAAAAAGAACAAAAAAAGATCTTGTGTTAAATAGGGAATAATCATTACACCACAATAATGCTTTAAAAAGCGGTCCTATTCTATTCCTCATGGTGAGTGAAGAGGAACAAAAAAAGATTGATTTAGGATATTTAAGGGCTGCATGGAAATATGCACAAGATAATTCTCCTGATAAGAGTACTCAAAATGGAGCGGTAATTGTTAGAAGTAATAAAATATTTAATATAGCTCCTCTTAATATTATTTCGTATGGTGCTAATAACCTTTCTCCAGGAGTTGAAATTACTGAAGCAAGACTTGAAAGACCCTTAAAATATGAATTTACAGGACATGCTGAAGAAAATGCTATTATTAATGCTGCAAAAGCTGGAAAATGTACTGATGGAGGAATAATGTATGCTCCATGGTTTGCATGTGCTCCTTGCGGAAGACAAATAGTGAGGGCAGGAATAAAAAAAGTTATTGGTTCTAAATGGCCTGAAAAATGGTGGACAGAAAGACAGAATCCCGAAGATGGAAAAAATTGGTATGATAGTATCGGACTTGCTCTTGAAATGTTTAATGAAGCAGGTGTAAAATATCAGTGGGTTGATGGAGATATTGGTGGATTAGAAATTCTGTTTGACGGGATTATAAGAGAACCTTGATTATTTTGCTAAATCAAAAACAGCCCTCACATAAAAATCTTTGTTATTATATGCATAAATTGCATTTTCAAGGGTAGTTCTTTTTTCTTTAAAATAAGAAAGATAACTTGCTACTGAAGATATGTTATTATCCATATCATAAACATCATCTCCTATAAACCACTTATTGAGAGAATAAGGTAAAAATTGAGCATGACCAGTTGCCCCTGCATAGCTTGATGTAAGTTTGAGAACATCAATATTTTTTTTATTTGAAAAAGTTAAAAGTTCTTCTAATTGATCAAAAGCAAATTGTTTTTTATAATCAGATAAATAAAGTGAAACATAGGCATTAAATGGATTAAAACTTCCCTCATTTTTTCCAAAATCAGATTCTATTGCTAAGACCGATGCAATTATTTCTTTTGGAATATTGTATTTTTCTTCTGCCTCTTTTAAATTAATTAGGTTCTTTTCAATAAAGAGTGGCATTTGTTGTTTTTTATTTTTAAACCCTATTTTTTCCTTATATTTTTCATAATCTGTTATTATTTTTTCTGGAGCCTTTTCAAATAATTCCTTGATATTAGGATAAACTTCAAATCTTGGGTCTGCAAGAAGACTATTAATATCAAATCCTTTTTGTTCTAGGTTAATTACAAGTGAATCAAGAGAATTATTTATTTGTCTTAATTCAAGAGGATCATTAGGAATAGGTATTTCTTTTTGTGTTGCATTTGTAACTGTTGAGAGGAGTAATAAACCTAAAGAGAAAACAGATGTTCTGAGGACATTCATTCTATTTCAACTTCCATTTTCCAAGAATTTTTTGATCCTGAAATTTTTTTGTTTTTAATTTGCAATGGATTTTTAAATAAAGGGCAATCGAGAACAAAGGTTTCAAATTCTCCTCCTTCCCCTGCAATATGAACCCTATATTTATTGTTAAGATCTATTGCATCATTAACAAATTGTTTATTGATTTCTCTTCCAAGCCAAGTTTTATCTAAGGGGTAAGCAAAAACCCCCACAATTATTACCTTGAAATTATTTTCAATTAATTCGTGAAGATATTTTAATTCGTCTTTTTGCCAAATTGGGTTTAAACATTTAAGATTTAATTTATCACATATTTTTTGAATTCTTGAAGCTTGATATTCTGAAGCAATTGCTCCTGTTGCAATAGTATCAATTTTATATTTTGTTTTGGCTTTTTTTATTGCCTTTTCAAGATCTGCAAGTTCTTCTTCTTTTTGGCCTTTTGTTTTTTGAATAATTAAGGGAATTTGTATTGTTTTTGCTTGTTCTTCAACTCTCTTTATGTTTGGAGTATGAAACATATAAGATTCTTTATTTTCAGAAAAAACACTTATTAAACAAGACAATTCATATCCCTTTTGTTTTGCTTTATATGCTGCATAGCAAGAATCTTTTCCGCCTGAAAATAGTACTCCTGCTTTCATAAATATGTCACAAAATAACACTATATAAATTTTTATAAATCTGTTATTAATCTTCTCCAATAGGATTTGAGAACTCTTTACTGATTTTTTTTAATCTCTTTTTTTGTTCTTTATCGAGTTTTATTTTTTTAGTCTTAGGTTTTTTCTCTGCTTGTTCTTGTATTTCTTGTTTTAGATCTGCAAAGGGATCTGGATTATGTTTTATATAGGTTTTATGCAACCAAATATAGATTTCTTCAAAATGATTTTCTTGTTCTAACCAAACTTTTTTTTGGTCTTCAAGATGCAATAAAGGGGAAAAGGCAATTATTCTTTCTTCTCTATTTTTTCCAATAAAGTCTGTAAATGAAACTTTTCTTTTTTCATTGTTTTGTTCAAAATGGGAAAATAAATTATCATAAATCTCTCTTATTTTATTCTTAATACTAAATTTTCTCTTGGGTAATGCAATTCCTGTTTCTCTTAAGGCATTTCTATTGATTATTTCTTTTTTAATACGCCTATTCTCTGTTGTAATGGCTTTGTTTAAGGATTCCATGAGTTCTTGAAGTGTAACTTTTCTAAATCTTGGCATTGGGCTTCTTGGAACAAGTTCGGGAATTTCTTCATCAAGTTCTATTCTTTCTAGAACCGCCTTTTGTTCTGGTTTTTTATCAAAAAGGATTTCATCTATGCTTTTGATATATTTATTTAAGAGAATTTCTGACTTAATTCTAAGCAAAAAAGCTGCTGCCAATAACACCTTACTTGAGACAAAAAAGTCTGTTTCTTCAAGTTGTTGTATTTTTATAAGATATTTATCAGTTAAAATGGTTATATTTACATCCCAAGGATCTAACTGCTCTGTATTGATTAAATCATAAATAATCTCTTGCCATGCTATTTCCCTGCTAAATAATAAATCATGAACTTGCTCTTGTTTAGCTGATTCTTTAGATGGATAAGTTGAAATCTCTTGATTTTTGTCTTGATTTACCTCTTTTGACATCTTAATTATAGAAAACTAGAATTTATAAATTTGTGTAGTGCCTAAATAATTAGAGTGAAGTGCCTAAAAAGGTTTATATAATTGTCCCTCTAAAAAGACTAAGGTGAAATTTATCACTACTTTAGACTAATTACCGCTTGTCATTCTAAAAGGGTAACAGAAGCGAAACATTTATATAGTTGAGCACACTCTATTTTCTATCACCTCTTTTTACCCAGGATAGAGGTCTTGAGATACTATTTTACCTTGAGGCATCTATCCCAGGGTTTTATGCTCAAATAAGGTTGGTAAATAAACACAAAATGAAAAAAACATTGGCCACACTCGCCTCCTTAGCAATCTTAACAGCTGCTTGTGAGTATCCTCGTTTAAATCAAAGAACCTTGGATGTTGGGGAAGAAAGACTCGAATTAAGGGAATTAGACAAAAGAAAGAGCCCAATAAATTATTTAACTGTTAAAAGGAGAGATGGAAAAAAGATTTTTGCTTTTTCACCAAAAAATGATTCATTAATTTATATTGAAGTTGATAATAATATAGAAAAGAAAAAATTCAAATTTGGACCTATATATGATGCTGCAGTTGAACAACTTTCAAAATATCTAAACATGATTTCAGAAAGAGATTCAGATGATCTTGAAAAAGAACATTCACCTTATCGTTATTTATTTGAAGAATAATAATAAATTAAAATAAAAAATTTGAGGGCTTAATAAGAATTAATTATATATTTTTTCTTGCCCATTTATAATCACATTAAAATTAGTAAATAATCATCTGGTTACTTACTTCTATTTCTAATTCTATTTCTTATTAATAAAATATTATTTCTAATTCTTGATTAAAGTTGTTAAAAATTAATTGTTTTATCGGACAGTCTCAGGTATTTGTTTATTCCTTAATCCCCCTTATGATTTAATATGTGGCTGTTAGGGGGTGGATTATTTACTCAAGAAAATTACTCTTTTTTAACTTCTTCAGGCTTAGCTTCTTTAATCTCTTCTTTTTTCTCTTCTGTCTTTTTACTTTCAAATTCAGAATAATGACATTTACCACAATAGGATCTTCCTTGAGATTTCATTAAAAAAACACCTGGTCCACATCTTGGACAAAATCTTTCTCGTGTAACTTTATCCCCTTCTATTTTATACTTACTATATTTCTTACTAGTAGGTTTATTCTTATGTGGTTTTTTTCCTTTTTTAACAACTTTTTTTGCCATTTTTATTGTTTAACTTCTTCAGGTTTTTCTTCTGGTTTAATTTCTGGCTTATTTTCACTCGCTTCGCTCGGTTGATTGGGGTTATTATCTATATTTTCCTTTTTCTCAGGTTGATTTTTAGATTCAGAACTCAGTCCTCTTTTTGATTGTTTTTCTACAGCATCTTTTGCTTTTTTTGAATCATAAATATGAGCAGTAATAATACATTCATGTGAACCAAACTTTTCTGAAATTTTTTTAATTTTAATATTTTCAGGTTTTGTTGAAAATTTTTCAGAAATTAAGTCAAGAACAGCTTCATGGGTTGGGGCTACTTGTGTCTCAACCCCTACTTTAATTTCTTTTCTATTAAATAAAGAGTTTTCATTTTCATTAATTATTTTGAAGTCTTTCATTGTAGAATTATTTAGTCTTAATAGCAAAATTACCTTTGTTTTTTAAATTTAATTTTTTAGCTATTTCTGAATTTTCTGGATCTAATATAACTATTCTTCCTTTAAATGAGTCTGTTGATTCTTTTGCTTCACACTTTGGACACTTTTCTCCTGTCTCATATATTGTGTTGCAAATCTTGCATGCTTTTGATTTTACCATTCTATATCTGTTGCACGTTGTTTTTTAATTATGTGAAAAAAAGGAGGTTTTCGATCTACAGTGAATGTTTTTGAGGTAGTTAATTCATACTTTGGAGCATATTCTATTCCTCCTATGCAGGTAGACCCCAAACAACTAAATCCTACAATAACCTCTCCATTTTCTATTTCCATTCCTTGATCACTTACTCCTGTAATTTCTCCAAGATACTGTCCAAGATCATAATCTCTTAATCCTTTTCCAACATAATCTTTAGCTTTTCTAATTTCTGACATTTTATTTCTTAGCCTCCACAATTTTATAATGTAAAAAACCAAGACGATGTATGTAAGCCTCTCTATTATCAAGTTGTACTTGACCGGTTTCTGGTAAATATGCTGTAACTTTCCCCATGTAATGTCCCTCTTCTACATTTTCTAATCCCATCCCAATCAAAGACTCTGGAGGGAACAAAACAGCTAATTCTCCAATATAATTATTTAAGTTCATTTCTTCTTGCCTCCCTTTGCTTTAGCACCTTTAGCTTCTTTATCTGCAGCTTTGGCAGCCTTTGCTGCTTCTTTTTGTTTTTTAGCTTGATCTTCTTTAATCCACTCTAATTTTCCTAATCCAGGCTGTCTCATTGTTAATCCTATTTTTGGTTCATCTCCTTTATGACTCAATGCTACAACTCTTGCTAAACACAAATCTCCTGTTTTCAAACTCCTTTTGCTTGCTTTTCCGAGTAAAGAATTTGCTTTACTAAAACTAACATAATCATCCATTGTTTGACTAATATGAATCATCCCTCTCATTGCACTCATATCAATAAAAGCTCCGAAACTTGTTATCTCAGAAATTGTTCCGAAGACAAGTTCTTGTAATTCTGGTTTCCAAACAAGTAATTTAAACTTAGCACCATAATAAACAACTCCTTCTCCAGGAATTATTACCCCTTCTCCAACTTCCATTATCTCAATAACAGAAACAACTTTTCCTAATTCTTTATCATAATAATCTGTATAGGTTTCTCTAAGCTGTTTATCGACAGCTTCTATAGTAGGTAAACCAAATAGTTTTGGCTCTACTCTAATATGGTCTTCAACTTCTGTAATATAAAACATTTTAGATGAAAAAGATAGTAAATTTTGCTTTAAAAAGCTTATTATATGAGTTCTAACTTGTTTTTTGATCTAATGACTAATTTATGGTTCTTTGTTTTACTTTTTATTTCTCTATCAAGAGTTGCTATAACAGCATCTTTGTTTTTTTCTGCAAACCTAATTATTAATTTATCGACATGGCCTTTGCCTAAATCAACTGTTTTAAATTTATTTTTTTGTAATATTTTTAAGGCAAGTTCTGCATTTTTATTTTTTAATCTTTTGATTTCTGCTATTACTTGTTTAGGAATTATAATTTGGAAACCTCTAAGTTTTAAATCTTCAAAAAAATCAATTTTTTGCTTTATACACATCACTATAAAACTACTATCTAAGATTGTTTGTTTCATAATCTTATTACTATATTAAGGTTTAAATAATCTTTTTTCTATGGTTTTATTATGATTGAAAAAGAAAATCTTCTTAAAATTTTTCAAGAAACAAAGAGTGCGATAAAAAAAAGTAATAATATTAGGTTAAAGGAATTAAGTAATCAGACAATTCACACCGCGTCCTTAAATCAAGATCCAGATAATATTGCTGTGGCAGTTATTGTTTATTCTTTGAGTAAGGTAGAAGAAAGAGAAACCTATAAAAAATATCCTGGGTGGAAAAAGTTTTACAATGCAATAATGTTGGCAATAGATGGCTCTATAATTGCTCTTGAAAAAAATGATGAAAAATTGTTTAAAGAAAAACTCAAATCAATTAGAGCAGAAATAGGGAAGCTTTCTGGAAAATTAAAAAGATTTATTGGGGACGTATTTAGAAAAGCAAAAATAAACAAGGCGTCTAGAATTTATGAACATGGTATTTCTATGGAAACAACTGCAAAGTTGCTTGGGATTTCTATTTGGGAACTTGCAAATTATGCTGGGCAGACAGGAGTTTCAAATGTTCCCTTGAACAAAACAATGGATGCTAAGGAAAGAATTAAATTAGCGCAGGATTTTTTCAAATGAAGTGTATTATTTTTGATGCGAGCACTTTAATTACTCTATCAATGAATGGTTTATTTGAAGAATTTAGAAATTTAAAAAAATCTTTTAATGGAAAATTTATAATAACAAAAGAAGTTAAAAAAGAGATTATTGGCAAGCCATTAACAATAAAAAGATTTGAGCTAGAAGCATTAAAACTTAAACAATTATTTGATGAAAAAATTCTTGAGCTTCCAGAAAGTATTGGAATAAATAGCGAAGATGTTTCAAAAAAGATTAATAGTTTTTTAGATGTTGCAAATTCGACTTTCGTAGGGAGAGGCAAAGAAATACATTTAATTGATTTGGGAGAATCTTCTTGCTTAGCTTTGAGTGAGATTTTAAATAAGAAAAAAATTGAAAACATAATTGCTGTTGATGAAAGAACAATGAGGATGTTGTGTGAAATGCCTGAAAATTTAAACAGATTGCTCGGTAAAAAACTACACACAAGAATAACTTCAAAAAAAGAAAATTTCAAACATTTTCAAGGGTTTAAATTAATTAGGTCTGCTGAATTAGTTTATATTGCATACAAAAAAGGACTTATAAAATTAAAAGATGGTCCTGTTCTTGATGCTTTACTTTACGCTGTCAAATTCAAAGGATGCTCAATTTCTGATGAAGAAATAGAAGAGATAAAAAAACTAAGATAGATAAAGTTAAAAACAAATTATTTCTATTAATATTACCACTTGGGTGCGTAGTTTAGTGGTAAAATGGGCGGCTCCAGAGAAAGGCTTTAGTCTTCTCCTCTGTCTTGGTGAAAACGGAGAGACCGTCAGCTGGGGGTTCGATTCCCTCCGCGCCCATGGATGCGAATTTTAATTCGCGAACATTGACGAAATCTGTTGATTTCAGTCTTGAGGAAGAATCCAAATGAAGGCTCTAAAACCATCAATGAAAGAAAACAAGAGATATCTTTTAATTAGTGGGAAAAATCTAAAGGAAAATATAGAAAAAGCTATCTTAGATTTTGTCGGAATTGGGGGGATGTCTAAATTGGGGTTGAGTTATATTGAAACAGGAAAAGATTTTGTTATCATATGCATAAATAGGCAGGCTGTTGATTTAGTAAGGGCTTCTGTATGTGTTTGGCCTGAAAAAATCACAGTAAAAAAGGTTAGTGGAACCTTAAAAGGTCTGAAAGGGTAAAATTTAAAAACCCTAACTATTTCTAAATCGTGTAAGGAGAATAAAGAAAACAGATTAAATTATTATTAAATTCTCTAAAAATATCAAAATGGACATGCCAATAGACATGCAAAATCAAGCAATGGGCTATGATCGAACTGCGACAATGTTCTCGCCTGAAGGTCATTTGCTCCAAGTTGAATATGCAGAAAAAACAGTAAGGCTCGGCACATCAAGTGTTGGTGTAGTTTGTACTGACGGAGTATTTATTTTGGCAGATAAAAGAAAAGATGTTCTTGTTACTATGAAATCTGCAAGTAAAATTTATGAGATTGATGAACACATCATGGCAAGTGTAGCTGGAATTATGTCTGATGCTCGGGTTTTAATTGAAAAAGCTCAAGTATTGGGACAACAGCACAGAGTTACTTATGATTCTCCAATAGAACCTGAGATGATTACAAAAGAAATTTCAAATATAAAACAACAATTTAGTCAATATGGCGGAGCAAGACCCTTTGGAGTTTCTATAATGATTGCGGGATTAAATGATAAGAAACCAGAACTTTATACAAGTGATGTTACTGGAAACTATCTTTCATATAAGGCAAATGCAATTGGAGAAAATGATGAAAAAATAAAAGAAAAATTAAGAGAAAAATATTCAAATGATTTAACAATAAAAAAAGGTGTTAAATTGACTTTAGATATTTTTAAAGAAATTCAAGAAAAAAAGTTTAATCTTGATAGATTTGAATTAGTTTATATTGATATTAGCGACGGTAAATTAAAACGTGCTGAAGGTGAAAAAATTAAAGAGTTTATGAAATAAAATGACAAACACATTATCAAGAATAAAAAAGGCAGGGAAAAATTTTGAAATCATTGTTGATTTAGATGATGCTTTGAAATTTAAAAAAGGAGAAATATCTTCAATAGAAGCAGAAGGAGATAAAGTTTTTACTGATTCAAAAAAAGGAGAGGTTCCATCTGAATCTGATTTAAAAGAAGCATTTGGAACAACAGATGTTAATGAAATTGTATCAAAAATAGTAAAAGAAGGGGAAGTTCAATTAACTCAAGAACATAGGGGTGCTGAACAAGAAAAGAAATTTAATCAAGTTGTGGATTTTTTAGCTACAAATGCTGTTGATCCTCAAACAGGTAATCCACATACAACCGAAAGGATTAAAAATGCTTTAGAACAATCAAATGTTAACATAAAGAACACGTCAATTGATAACCAGATTAATGATATTCTTTTAGAGATAAGTAAAATTATCCCGATAAAAATTGAGACAAAAAAAGTCAAGATAACGGTCCCTGCAATGCATACTGGACAAGTTTACGGGATAGTTAATCAATATAAAGAAAAGGAAAACTGGCTTGATGACGGTAGTTTAGAAGTGCTTGTGAAAATTCCTGCTGGAATGATCATGAACTTTTATGATAAATTAAATTCAATAACGCACGGAAGCGCGTTAACAGAAGAAATACGAGAAAACGAAAATGAGTGAAAATACAAGAAAAATAATCATACCTGGAGAAATAATTGTAAAAGGAGAAGAATTTTTACCTGGAGATGGAACAGAAAAAAGAGGACAAGAAATAGTTGCTCTTAGATATGGTTTAGCAGAAGAATCAAATAAACTTGTTAAAGTAATTCCCTTATCAGGGGTTTATCAGCCTAGAAGAGGGAATGTGGTGATTGGACAAGTTGAAAATATTAATTTCAATGGTTGGTTCCTTAATATTGGTGCTGTTGATAATGGTTTTTTATCTTTAATGGAAGTTCCAAGATATGTAAACAAGGATGGATTAGAAGAAGTTATGAAAATTGGGGACTCTGTTGTTGTAAAGATCTGGTCAATTAATAAGAGGGGAATTGATTTGAGTATTAAATCAAGAGGCTTAGGAAAAATAGAAGAAGGATTAATAATCAAAGTAAATCCAAACAAAGTTCCAAGGATTATTGGAAAAGAGGGAAGCATGATAAAAATGATAAAAGATGAAACAGGATGCAATATAACTGTTGGGCAAAATGGATTAATTTGGATTAAAGGAGATAAAATAGAAAATGAACTTTATGCTAAAAAAGCGATTTTATTTGTTGCTGAAAAGTCTTTTATATCTGGGTTAACAGATGAAGTTAAAAAATGGTTTGAAAGTGAAAATAAAGGAGGAAAGAAATAATGGTCTTTAAAAGAGAAGATGGAAGAAAACCTGAAGAATTACGTAAACCAATAAATGCAAAAGTGGGAATTATCCCAAATGCTGATGGTAGTGCGATGTACCAATCAGGGGAAACTATTGCTATCGCTGCTGTATATGGTCCTAAAGAACATCATCCGAGAAATCAAAGAAACCCCCGGAAAGGAACTTTAAGATGTAATTATAATATGCTTAGTTTTTCAGTTACAGATAGAATTAGGCCTGGCCCCTCTAGAAGGAGTACTGAAATAAGTAAAATTACAGAATGGGCTTTGACCCCAGTAGTAATGTTAGAAAAATATCCTAATATGGTTATTGATGTTCACATACACATGATTCAAGCTGACGCTGGAACAAGATGTGCAGGAATTAATGCTGCTGCAATGGCTCTTGCTCATGCTGGAATCCCTATGAAAAATTTAGTTTCTAGTGTTGCTGCTGGAAAATTAGATAAGACAGTGGTCTTAGATTTGGATAAACATGAAGAAGATTTTGAAGAAGGAGAAGGATCAACAGATATTCCTATTACAATGACTCCTGATGGAGAAATAACCCATATACAACTTGATGGGAAAATAACAAGTAAACAATTAAAAGAAGCTATAGAAATGGCAAAAAAAGCAAGTAAAGAAATTTATGAAATTCAGAAAAAAGCTTTGAAAGAGGTGGGAGAAAAATGATAACCTCAAAAATAACAGGAGATAGAATCAAATCATATTTAGAACAAGGTAAAAGATTTGATAATAGAAAACTAGAAGAATTTAGAAAAATAGAAATTGAAACAGGTATTTCAAAAAATGCTGAAGGATCTGCTAGAGTTAAATTAGGAGACACAGAGGTTTTAGTTGGAATAAAAATGAATGTGGGGGAACCATATCCAGATTCACCTGATAAAGGAAATTTAATGGTAACAGCTGAATTACTTCCATTAAGTTCTGAAAGATTTGAAAATGGACCTCCAAGATTCCCTGCAATTGAGTTGGGGAGAGTATTAGATAGATGTGTCAGAGAAAGCAAATTTATTGATGTTGAAAAATTATGTATTAAAAAAGGTGAAAAAGTATGGACTATTTTTATTGATGTTTATTCAATAAATGATGATGGAAATCTTTTAGACGCTGCTGGAATGGGAATTATAGCTGCATTAAAAAATGCAAAGATTCCAAAATATGATGAAAAAGAAGAAAAAGTATTATATGGTGAATTAACAAACACAAGTATTCCCTTATCTAAAGATACTCCCTTATCTCTTACTTATCATAAAATTGGAAATTCAATAGTTGTTGATCCTACTAGAGAAGAAGAAGATCTAAGTGAAGCAAGAGTTACAATCGGTAGCAATAATGGCATAATTTCTTCTATGCAAAAAGGAGAAGAAACAGCATTGACAATAGAAGAAATAAATAGAATATTAGACACGAATGAAAAAGTCTGGAAAGAAGTTTTTAAAAACATTGAGAAACATATAAAATAAGATGGCAGTTCAAGATTTTTCAAAATATGAAAATGCAAGAATTCTTGGAGCAAGAGCATTGCAAATTGCAATGAATGCGCCACTTTTAATTAAAATTAGTGATGAAGACTTAGAAAAAATAAAATTTGATGCTCTTAAAATTGCAGAAGTTGAATTAAATTCAGATATCCTTCCAATTTCCATACACAAACCTTTTCCAAAGAGAAAAGGAGGGGAATTAAAAAGACCTAAAGAGAAAAAGATAAAAGACAAAGAAATTGAAGAAATGGAAGCTAAAGAAGAAGAGGAAATTGCAAAAGAAGGGGAAATAATGCAACTTGCAACTCCTGAAGATGAGCAAGATAATGAAAGTTCTTCTGGAAGTGGTGAAGAGTAAGGAAAAAATTATAAACTGATTTTCTTTGAGTAAATTATGAAGATTAAGGGAGTTGATGCTAAGGCCATATTAGATTCTAGAAAAGACAAAACAATTATGGTTTTGATTAAAACAAATGTTGGGAATTTTTCTGCGTCTTCTCCAAATGGGAAATCAACAGGAAAATATGAAAAAAAAATCTATAAGAAAGATCTTGAATCAGATATTAAAGCAATAAAAGATTTTAATGAATATTTTTCAGAGGAATCAATAGATAAATTTGAAGACTTACGAAGAATTGAAGATATTGTCGAGGGCCATGTTGGAGCAAATACTTTATTTGCTTTAGAATCAGTTGTATTGAAAGCACTAGCAAAGGAACAAAAAAAACAAGTTTGGGAATTAATAAATAATAATGCAAAAAAAATGCCGAGACTTGTTGGCAACTGTATTGGTGGAGGGGCACATTCTGATTCTCAAAAAAAACCAGATATTCAAGAATTTGAATTAATTTCAAATTCCAAAACAATAAAAGAAGCATATGAAATAAATAAAAAAGCAAAAAAACAAGTTAAAATTTTTCTTGAAGAATATGATGAGAAATTTAAAGGCGAAAAAAATGATGAAAATGCGTGGATGACTTGTTTAACTGACAAAGAAGTTTTAGATGTATTAAAAAAAGTAAAACTTCCTTTGGGTTTAGATGTTGCTGCTTCTAGTTTTTATAAAAGAAAAAAATATCACTATGAAAATCCTATGTTTAAGAGAACTATCTTAGAACAAGAATCATATTTATCTAATTTAATTAAAAATTTTAATTTATTTTATATTGAAGATCCCTTTGAAGAAGAAGATTTTGAAAGTTTTGCAAAATTAACTAAAAAATTTCCAAAATCATTGATTGTTGGAGATGATTTAATTGTAACAAATTCAAAAAGATTTGAAAAAGCAATTAAGATGAAAAGTATAAATGCTATAATTGTGAAGCCCAATCAATGTGGTTCTTTACTCGAAGTAAAAAGAGTATGTGAATTAGCAAAACAAAATAATATTAAAATTGTTTTTTCCCATAGGAGTGGGGAAACAGATGAAACAATTCTAGCTGATTTAGCATTTGGTTTTAATGCTGATTTTTTTAAGTGTGGTATTGAAGGGGATGCCAGAGAAGAAAAAATCAAGAGGTTAATTGCAATCGAAAAAAGCCTGGCCTAGGGCTTCTTCTAAATCATCCCAGATAATTCCTGGTAAACCTAATTCTCTTTTTAAAAAAACAAGGCCTTCAAAAAAATCAAATTTAGGAGTTTCTCTTATGTTTTTGTAATTTAAATGTCTATAACAAAAAGTGCAGAAATTTTTTTGTTGCACAGGGTATAAGTGACCTTGAGTATCACATTTATAATATCTTTTTCTTAAATGATGAACTAGTTTTGCTTGCATGCATATTTAACTTAAGATTTTATAATTTAATAGTTTTTGCAATAGAAAACCTTTTTAAACTAATTTTCATCTCAATTCCTATGAGTGAAGAAAAAATTGAAAAATTAAAGGGGAAAGAATTAGAAGCTGAAGCTGAAAAAGAATCATTAGCAACTGAAAAACCTGAAAAGTCAATTGAAGAAAGAAAAAAAGAATTACTAAAAAGAGTTAAAAAACTTAAAGAGAAAGTTGATGTTACTAAAACAGAAGAGTTGAAAGAACAAGTTAAGATTAAGAAAAGAACAGACATGCTTATCCCCCTTGAAGAATATGTAAAAGCAGGTATTTACCTTGGAACAAAGGTTGTAACTCCGGACATGAGACCCTTTGTTTATAGAAGGAGGGCAGACGGATTAGCTATTTTTAATACAGATTTAATTGATGAAAAAATAAAAGAAGGAATTGATTATTTAAGTAAGTTTAATGCAGAAGATATTATTCTTGTTTGCAAGAGACAGGCAGGTTGGAAAGCTGCAGAAATGTTTTCTAAACTAACAGGGATAAGAGTATTTACAAAAAAATATCCTGCAGGGGTTTTAACAAACATTCAATTACCTGATTTTTTTGAAAATGAATTAACAATTGTTACTGACTCATGGCTCGATAAAAATTCACTAAATGATACTGTAAAAATTCATAAGAAAGTCTTAATGATTTGCGATACAAATAATTTTGCAAAAGGTTCTAATAAAGTAATTATTGGAAACAACAAGAGTGCAAAAAGTTTAGGAGTTATTTTCTATTTACTTGCAAGAGGATATTGCAAAGAAAAAAATATCAAAGCAAATATTCCTGATTTAGAGTGGTGGACTGGGGAGAAAGAATAATCACAATTTAAAAAAAAGCCAGCTCTTATCAGGCTTGTTTCCGTATTTTGTTTTTATCAAAGCATATTTTCCCTTGAGTTTTTTTCCCTTAATATTTATTAAAATTTCTTTTAGATTCTTTTTCTCAATAGTATAAGTTCCTTGATCCCAAATCTTTACTGTTCCTGCACCATAACTGCCTTCTGGAATTGTTCCTTGAAACTTTGCATAACTCAGGGGATGATCTTCAACTTGTATTGCTAATCTTTTTAATGATTTTTTTCTTGGGGGTTGTTTTGGGACTGCCCAACTCTTAAGAACATGATTCATTTCTAATCTTAAATCCCAATGAAGATGTGATGCATTATGCTCGTGAATAACATAAACCAATTTTTTTCCAGAAGCCTTGGATTTTGTATCTGGCTCACCTGATTTCTTTAAGTTTCGTTTTTTCTTATATTGTGTTAAAGTCATATATTCTAGAGGATAATTATTTTTATAAACATTTCTTGATGTGCTTAATTAACTCAAATGGCAAAGGAATATGAAACCAAAGTAAAAAAACTAATTGATTTTAAAACAGGTGCAAAAAGAGATAGTAATCTGGGTAAAGGAGCATTTGAATTAATTAGTCCTATTGCATTAGCAAGATTATCAAAAGTCTATGAAAGAGGAGCTGTTCAAAAAGGGGCAAGAAACTGGGAACAGGGCTTTCCAATGAGCAGGGGAGTCCAGTCTGCAATAAGGCATATATTTCAGTTTTTAGAAGGAATGAGAGATGAAGATCACTTGGCTCAAGCAGCATGGAATTTATTTGCAGTCATGCATTTTGAAGAATGTATAGAAAGGGGCATTCTTCCAAAAGAATTAAATGATTTGCCAGATTATATTAAGGAAAATGAGTAAAAATTTAGTCATGAAGTCGCGGATAAGAAAAATTAAGCAAGTTCCTAGAAAGACCTGTGGAAGTTGTAGTCACGAAAAAAATTTTGAAGATTATGGGGATGAAGAGAGTCATGATGAAGAAAAAAAAATAGAAATTTCAGAGAGAGAATTTGATATGACTGTAGATGAGGTTTTAAAGAGAAACTATCAAGAAGCAGATACTTTAACTATAGAAAGAAGAGAATATCAAGATTTAATGTATGTAAAAGGAAGAGATAAAAAATATGATGGCAAAAGATTAGTTTATTATAAACAAGGAAAAAGCATAGGATATAATGTGGTTGACAAGGAAGAAGCTGGATTCAATAACGGAGGAAAGTAAATGCCTTATATACCAGAAGAAGATAAGAAAAAATACGAACCTGCATTGACTCAATTAAGGGCAAAACTAAAAGAACTTAATCTTGGAGATGGGGTGGCAAAGGGGGAATTAACATATCTAGTTTTTGCCCTCGGATTAGAATTTTTCAAAAATAGAGAATCTTATACTAATATTAGTAATTCTATAAGTTGTTTAAATGATGCTGCTGAAGAAATAAGAAGAAGATGCTTAAATGACTATGAAAACAAAAAAATCCAAGAAAATGGAGATGTATTGTAATTTATACATTTTATCACAATAGAATTTAAAAAGAAAATTTGTTTTGTTTTTTTATGGAAAGAGAGCGTGTTTATTTTGGGCATCCTGTAAACTTATATCATACCCCTAAAGAAGCTGAATTAGAACAAAAAATTAATGAATTTTTTCCTGAACTTAATATTGAAAATCCAAATAGAAAGATCCATGGGGAAGGTTACCAAACTTGGAAGAAAAAGACTGGAAATGGCATGAAATATTTTTATAATCAAGTGTTGCCAAATGTAAAAAAAGGAATTTTTTTGCCTTTTGAAGATGGAAAATTTGGAGCAGGAGTTTTTAAAGAAGCTAAGTGGTTAGCAGATAGGGGTGTTGATATTTATGAAATTAATTTAAATGGAGAAATAACTAAAATAAAAAATCTAGATTCAATTAGGTGTCTGAGTATTGAAGAAACAAGAAAAAGAGTTTATGGAGATAAAAATGGCGTTTGATAAAAAAACATATGTTATAACTTCTGCACAAGCTGTTGGAGATTATGATGATAGAAGGAGGCATCTTAAAGGAGCGCCAAATACAAATCTTCTTGCAGGATTAGAAGCGTATTGTCTAGAATATAATGCAGAAATGGCGATTCTCACAATGAAAGGACAAAATGCAAACGAGGCAATCTTGCATCCTGCACTTCAAGATAGAAAAGATCTCTTATGGCCAGACCAAAGAAATAAAAGGCTAAACCATAATGTTACTATTTCTGATATGATTGTGCCCCCACAAAATATTGATCCTGCAACAGGAAGAGGAAGATTTGTTCAGGAAGACACAAGTTTAATTTATGCTCATCCAAAGCAAAGATTAAAACCTGTTGCATCAAGTAATAGAAAATTGCCAAAGCTTTTAGCAACAACAGGCGCACTTACTCATCCTAATTATAATGAAACAAATCATAGGGGAGATGTTGCTGCAAGAGATCATTCTTATGGGGCTGTTGTAGTTGAAATTATTGATGATGATAATTATAATCTTAGACATATGAGGGCGCAAGGGGATGGAAAATTTATTGACATGGGGATTAAATTTAATGGAGCAAGAAAATCCACCAAAACAAATGTAGAAGCTTTGGTTTTAGGAGATATTCACTGGGGGGATGAAGATGAATCAACAATAAAAGCAAATTATGAAATGATTGATTATTTCAAACCCAAAAGATTATTTTTACATGATTTTGTAAATGGGCACAGTGTTAATCCTCATAAAAGGGAAAACTTAATCACTAGGGCTCAAGAATATAAAAAAGAGAGATTAAGTATTGAAATAGAATTAAAAAAAGCATATGCAGAACTTTGTAAATTATCCAAGGCGATGGGAAAAAGAGAAGTGAATCTTGTTGCTTCAAATCATGGTTTTTTTTTAGATAGATATCTTGAATCAGGCGCATTTATACATGAGCCTTGGAATCTAAAAATTGCTTTAAAATTAGGAGAAAAAATGGTTGAGGGAAAAGATCCTATTAAAGAAGGAATTAAAATGATGGGAAAAGTTCCAAGTAATGTTAATTTTTTACAATTAAGAGAAGATTTAAAAAGATGGGGATGGCAACTTGGGAGCCATGGTCATAAAGGGGTTTCTGGTGCTCGTGGGAGTGTTAATAGTAGGGAGATTGGATGGGGAAAAAGTATTACAGGACATACTCATGCACCTGAAATATTAAGAAATACTATTATTGTGGGAACAAGTACAAAACTTGAACTTCCTTACACAGAAGGGGGAGCAAATTCTTGGATGGGTGCTAATGCACTTTTATATGAAGGAGGGCTTGTTCAATTGATCCCGATTATTAATGGTAAATGGAAAGGCAAGAAAAGATGATTGAAAAAGTTACAAGGTTTGGAACAGATGTATTTGCAGATGTTGAGAGGGATAACTTAAGAAAAGAAAGATGTTTATGTCTAAATTGTAAAGATATGTCTGATTGTGAAACAGCCAAAGATCCTCGTCGAGGTTGATTTTTCTAACGAAAGGTTTATAAATTAAATTTTTTTAGCTTAATTACTTAAGATGATTGCCTTAATAAAGTCAAAATTTTTAAAATTAGACCGTAAGGTATGATGTATGTAGAATCAGTCATCTTAGTTGTACAATTCTTTATAATTATGTAGCCAATAGTTAGGGGTCGTGTGAAGTGTTCTTGATATTTTATCGTCGAGAATGCGCTGAGGTTATTCTCTTTTTAATTAAATAAATAATCAATGAGGTTAAATCCAGTTGATCCTGCTGGCGGCTGCGGCTCTCTGGTTTGCAGTTAGACATGCAAGTTTTTTTGTTGATTCTTCGGAATTAGTAAAAGGCAAACTGCTCAGTAACACGTAGCTAATCTACCCTTAAGTCAAGGATAAGCTTGGGAAACTAAGTCTAATACTTGATAGGAGATATACCCTGGAATGATGTATCTCTTAAACTCGTGCTTAAGGATGAGGCTGCGGCGGATTAGGTTGTTGGCGGGGTAATAGCCCACCAAGCCAAAGATCCGTAAGGGCTCTTAGCGGAGGGGCCCTGAGAGGGAATCTGAGACACTATTCCCAGCCCCACGGGGTGCAGCAGTTAGGAATAATCTACAATGCGCGCAAGCGTGATAGTTTGAGCCAGAGTGCGTTTCTTTTTGAAACGCTTTTGTGAAATGTAAAAAGTTTCACGAATAAGGACTGGGTAAGACTAGTGCCAGCCGCCGCGGTAATACTAGCGGTCCAAGTCGCAGCCATTTTTATTGGGTCTAAAACATCCGTAGCTTGCAGCCATTTTTATTGGGTCTAAAACATCCGTAGCTTGTTTGATAAGTCTCTTGTGAAATTTTATATCTTAAGTATAGAGCGTGCAAGAGGTACTGTCGAGCTAGAGACTGGAAGACGTAAGAAGTATGTTCAGAGTAGCGGTAAAATGTGTTAATCCTGGACAGACTAACAATAGCGAAGGCATCTTACGAGTACAGTTCTGACAGTAAGGGATGAAGGCTAGGGGCGCAAAACGGATTAGATACCCGTGTAGTCCTAGCAGTAAACACTGCACACTAAACATCAGTTCCTCCTCGAGAGGCATTGGTGCTGAAGGGAAGCCGAAGAGTGTGCTACCTGGGAAGTATAGTCGCAAGGCCGAAACTTAAAGGAATTGGCGGGGAGACACTACAACGGGTGACGCGTACGGTTCAATTAGATTACACACCGTGAACCTCACCAGGAGCGACAGCAGAATGAAGGTCAGTCTAAAGGGCTTACCTGACACGCTGAGAGGAGCTGCATGGCCGACGTCAGCCTGTGCTGTGAAGTGACCTGTTAAATCAGGTAACAGGCAAGACCCACATACATATTTACTACGTGTACTATATGTAGATTGCCTTGGTAACGAGGATGAAAGTGTGGGCTACGTTAGGTGAGTACAGCCCGAATCCCCTGGGCAACACGTGCGCGTCAATGGTGAATACAATGGGACGCAACTCTGAAAGGAGAAGCTAATCTCTTAAAGTTCATCTCAGTCCAGATTGAGGTTTGTAACTCAGCCTCATGACGCTGGAATCCGTAGTAATCGGGTGTTATCAGCGCCCGGTGAATACGTCACTGTCTCTTGCACACACTGCCCGTCAAACCAACCAAGTTTAGTTATGGTGAAACTTTTCGAAGGAGAACTTTGGCTAGATGAGGTAGGTTAAGTCGTCACAAGGTATCTGTAGGGGAACCTGCAGATGGATCACCTCCTATAAATTTATTATACAATAATTATCAGAATAACAGCGAGGCTGTTTCTACATACGCATCTTATAATTAAGATTAAGTAAAACACAAACCTTAAAAACAACAGCGCCGAATTATCATTAAGGGCCTGTTGTCCAATGGCTAAGATACCTCGTTTGCACACGACGCGACAATTTCGTTGTGGTCGCGAAGTCGTCAAAAACCGAGGAGACCCGTGTTCGACTCACGGCAGGTCCATTCTTTCTGAATGGAAATTCACAAATCATATTCAATACAATATTGAAAAAAAGGTTCCAAATGAAAATTTGGGATCTAAACGAGAAAATAATCTCAAATTATTTTCAATGACAATAGCAGCAGAAAATTTTCCCACTTGGAAGTCTATTAAATTAGATTTTCAAATGGTAATTTCAGAAAACATACTACTATATTTTATACTGTTAGACGGATAGCTTGGTTTTGGTTATGATGAAAGGCGTGGCAAGCTGCGATAAGCTTGGGGGAGTCGCATGCAGACTTTGATCCCAAGATTCCTGAATGCGCAGAGATGCGGATCGACGCTGGGAATTGAAACATCTTAGTACCAGCAGGAAGAGAAAATAAAAAATTATTCCCCTATTAGCAGCGAGCGAAAAGGGAACAGGGCAAGCTGAATCTGCTTTTGAAAGAGAGTTAGAGATGTGGTGAGGATAAATGGCTAAGTCAACGAGTCAAAGTGAACTGGAAAGTTCCACCTTAGAAGGTGATAGTCCTGTAGACGAAGTTGATATGTTGTTCCTTAAAAGAGTAGGGCTTCCTGGATTGGAGGTCTGAATATGGGAGGATTAACTCCTAACCCTAAATAAAACCAAAGTCCGATAGTGCACTAGTACCGCGAGGGAAAGCTGAAAAGTACTCTTAACAGAGGGTTAAAAGACTTGAAATCTGACAGTTACAGTTTGTTACTGGTCTAACCACTTTTTGTGGCATGATTTGTAACGTACGTTTTGAAGAACGGGCCAGGGAGTTTTCTTATATGGCGAGGCTAACCTAAATGGGTAACCAGAGCGAAAGCAAGTGTGAAAGCGCGTTAGTCATATGAGTAAGACCTGAAGCCGGGTGATCTATTCATGGACAAGGTGAAGTCTCTCGAAAGGGGGATGGAGGCCTGCACTGTTGTTGTGGACATGCACTCAGATGATCTGTGAATAGGGGTGAAAAGCTTATCTAACCCGGCGATGGCTGGTTCCTGCTGAAATATGCCTACGTATAGTCTTGTTTTGTTTGTTGGCGGTGTAAAGGACGGATAGAATTTGCAGGGGCACATGCTTACGGAATTCTTTTCAACTCAGAAGTTGTCAACTGCTTAAAGCAAGAATCAGGGTGTGTATGTAAGATACATTTCCGAGACCCGGACAAGGGAGACTAAAGTTAAGGTCCCAAAATTTATGCTAAGTGTATCGAAAGGTGTCTTGAACCTGAGACACTAGGGATGTAAGCCTAGAAGCAGCTATCATTTAAAGAAAGCGTAACAGCTCACCTATTGAGGTTCAGGGCCCTGAAAATGGACGGGGCTAAGCATAATACCGATACTTTAGAGGCATTCAGATGAATGTTCTGGTAAGCAGGCGTGGTTTTTGTACAGAAGTCTTTGCGAGAGCAAGGGTGGAACGAAAACCAATGAGAATCCTGGTAATAGTAGGATGTGATTATTCTGAGAATGAATAAGGTCGTAAGGGTAAGGTTTCCTCGGCAATATCGTTTAGCCGAGGGTTAGTCAGCACCTAAGTCGTATCTTAACTGAGTACGACGATGGATATCAGGTTAATATTCCTGGACTGATTAGATCTTTTGTAATTGTTTGCTTTCGGATAGGTGAATGCTCGAAAGAGTGTTTTAAAAAGAAGTCTGTCGAGGGTAATCCATAGACGCAGATGAATTTTTGGATTCGTTGCCGATTCCAAGAGCCAGTGAAAAGATGATTGCTTAACGGATTTAATTAGCTGTACCCATAACCGGCACTGGTGCCCTAGCTTAGTAGGCTAAGACCTGAAAGGTAAAACCAACCAAGGGAATTCGGCAAGTTAGTCCTGTAGCTTCGGCTGAAGGGATGTCTATCTTTGTGTTTTAGTAATATGATGCATCGGTAGATCACAGTAACGAGGATGGCCCGACTGTTTACCAAATGGTTTGAATTGTGATGAATGGAATGTTTATATATTACGTAGCACTCTATCTATGATGAATGAGTACGTGGTAGGACTCCTGTTCGGAGACGGGGTTGCTCACCGTAATAAAAGAAACAGAAGTTATGCAATTTGGATAGATCAACACGAGATGAATCTAGATATCCTAGAAGAACTAAAAAGGATATTTGAAAGAGATAAAATAAAATTTTATTGGTATAAGGTTCCTGATAAAAAAATAAGAATCTATTCTTGCTCAAAAGAAAGATTTTTAGAATTAAAAAGTATAAAAGAAAATCCAGTAGGTTTTTTTAAGAAATTAAACAATAAAGGAAAAAAGAAATTTATTGGGGGGTTCTTTGATGCTGAAGGAACTGTTACTGATAGACTCGTTATCTATAATAAAGATAAAAAATTGCTAGATGAAATAAAAACATTTTTGGAAACTTTAGGAATTATTTCCTATATCTATAAATTTCCTAAAGTTTTTGGATTACAAATTTATAGGAAAATTCATATTCAGATTTTTAAAAAACATATAAAATCTGTTAAACTTTCTCGAGCAATTCAACCAGGTAAGAAACGTAGCCAAGTGCTAATCTGAAAAGACTTGTATACTTGGTGAGACCTGCTCAGTCGCGGTGTCTAAAACTCTTTTTCAAGGGAGCTAAGGTCCGTGAAACAGCGGGGGTAACTATGACCCTTAACAGACAGGGGGTCTTTAAATTTGGCTGTATGCTGGAACCTCCCGATAAGTCTTTGGTACTCGACGTTTATCGTCAGTAAAAATCCAAAGAATAGGGACAATCAGCAGGAAACCAAGGTTTAAATATTTGACCTTCGTATGAAGGTCATGAATAAAGAACAATATATCTATTATCTAACAGGATTTATGGATGGAGAGAGTTGCTTTTGTGTTGCTCTTAAAAATCAAAGATCTGCAAAAGTTAGATGGGTTCTTGATCCAGTATTTCATGTAACACAACATGCAGTTAACAAAGAGATATTATATGATATCCAAAGATTGTTTAATTGTGGAATTGTTATTAAAAAATATGGACAACCAGATACAATGCAATTTGTAGTCCAGAGTAGAAAAGAACTCGTAGAAAAAGTTATTCCTTTCTTTAAGAAATATGAACTAATAACAAAGAAAAAGGATTTTGGAATATTTGCTGAAGTTGTTGAAGATTTAAATCAACACAAGCATAAAGATAAAAAAGAATTTATAAAACTCTTAAAAAAAGTATTTCAAATGAATGGGGGAGGAAAACAACGAAGATATAAACTTAAAGATGTTCTAGAATCTTTGGGATCCTCAGAGACTATACGCCAAACATCTTAATTGATGAAGATATAGTCCGATCTATATGGAGACATATAGAGATTAATAGAAATATTAATCCGCCATTGGATAACCAAAAGATTTATATATACATGATATATACTATGTATATATGAATAAAAGAAGAAAAAAATTGTTAAAAGAATCTATAGAAGTTATGTTTAAGGGAGATATTGAAGAGATAATAGAGAAAAAAACCTCTTCATTTGGCTCTGGTAGCCATGTAATATTACCTTCAAAACATAAAGGAAAGAAAGTAAAGATAATAATCTATAGAGGAAAGTAATAAAATGATAAAAGATGAATTTTTCGAATATATAAAAGAAGGATTTAGTGCATTTCCTGATTATAGTTCTCTAATCAAAAAAGGATTTTCTAATTTAGAAAAAGATCCTTGGAATTTTAGAGATGTAATTCGGGCAGCTAAATATTTACCAAAATTAGAGAAAAATTCTGACAAATGACCTACAATGGTTAGTAACTCTTCGGAGTGAAAGTAACAGAAATGCTTAAGGTAGCGCAATACCCTGTCGTATGAATTGCGACTTGCATGAATGGTTTAACGAGGTTGTCACTGTCCCTGATTGGAGCCTTCTGAAAATACCTTCCGGTGAAAAGGCCGGAGACGCCTAGTGGGAAGCGAAGACCTTGTGGAACTTTACTGCAACTTGTTGTTGTAATCTTAAGAGAAACGCATAGCATAAGTAGGAGCGTCGAGGCTGTCATTTCGGTGGCAGCGGAGCGAACTTGTAATACTACTCATTTTTCTTAGGATTGCTTACCATTTATGGGACAGCAGCAGGCGGGCAGTTTGACTGGGGCGGTGCCCTGTCGAAAAAATATCGATAGGACCCAAAGATAAGCTCATCCAGCTTGGAAATCTGGAGTTGAGTGCGAGGGCAAAAG
>JAFCFX010000026.1 GCA_017608405.1 Candidatus Pacearchaeota archaeon
TGTGATATTATGGCTGCTTCTTCAAAATTTGATTCTTATAGATTAGATAGAGCTTCTATTTATTGGGATTTTAAGGATTATTGTAAGATCAAAAGAATTCCTGGACTGACCACTACTCAGTTAAAGGCAACAGCTAAGTGGAAAAGAGCTGGAGTGGAAGATTTAGCAGAAGCTTATGATAAAGCCAGAATTTTGGACATAGTTTATCTTGTTAGTCAGACAAAGGAGGAATTTAAGGATAATATTGTAGATTTTACTGTAGGAAAAAATAGAGATGGAATTGATGGGGTAGGGGTTAAGTTATTTAAAGATTTAAGTAAAATGAGATTTTTGGAGATTGATATATAATGGCTAAGAAAAAAAAGATTTTACACGTAAAGAAGAAAAAAGTTTCTAAGGAAATAGATATGCATATAAGAACGATGCTAGCTTCAAGTCTATTTGTCATAGATCAAAGAGTTGGGGGGATAGTTGCAGAATTGAATGAAATTAAGATGAATTTAATGACCACCCAAAATTTATTAGAAAAAAATAAAATTATAAAAGAAGATGAATTCTATAAAGAATATAAGGTTGTTTCTAGAAAACTTTTTGGGTCTTTGGATAGTGACGGGAAGTTGTTTGGAAATCCAGTATTTACTTTATATGATACGTAGGAGGAATAAATGAGAATAGCTGAAACTGTTATGGATATGGAAATATACAAAGGGTATTCTTTGCAGAAAAATACTGAGTATATTATGCCTGGAGCTATATTAAAGCAATTGATATCCATTTATCCTGGCGGAATTGCTGAGTCTGGCAGATTTGAAGATTTTTACAATCCTATAAATGTTACTAGTCTTCCAAAGAAAAAAACTTTACTCTTATTCAGAAGTGGAGGAATTGGGGATGTTATGTTTATGCTTCCACTGATTAAATATTTGAAGAAAAATTTTGAAGCAAAAATAAAGGCTGGAACTACTCCTTCATACATAACTTTACTTAAAAATAATCCATATATTGATTATCAATTTATGATGCCGTTTAAGCTTGAAGAAATGAAAACTTCTGATTATCATCTAACTTTTGAAGGGGTAATAGAAGATATAGACAAAGAAGCTAAGACAATTCATGCAGTTGATTTGTTTTTTAAAGAAGCTGGTGTAGATTTCACAAAGATAAAGTCTGAGGACAAGATCCCAGAATTAGGGTTTGATGAATTTCATCTTAAAAAGATTGCTTAAAAAGATTGAAAAAAAACTTTCTTATTTAAAAGATGATATTAAGATTGGAATACAATTACAGGCTTCATCTCCTATTAGAACTTTTCCTTTGGAAAAATTGATAGGAGTTCTCAGAGAATTAATTTCTAGAGGGTATGCTATTTTTATTTTTGGAGGGAGGAGACAACAAGATTTGGGGAAACATATTCAAGAAGTTTTATCTAATTTTACTCCTCGGGAAAAAGTAATCAATCTAGCTAATGAACATATAGACCTTAAAGATTCTATAGCTTTTGCTAAGTCTAATAATTGCTCCTGATTCTTCATTTGTTCATATAGCAGGAGCATTAGGAGTTCCTATTGTAGGTTTATATGGATGCTTTCCTTCTTTATTGAGGATGAAATATTATAAAAAAGCAATAGGGATAGACACTAATGTTCCTTGTGCTCCTAGCTTTACACATGGTCATGCTCCTTGTTATAGAGGAGATCCTCCTCCTTGTTTTTCTGTAATTTCTGTAAAAAATATTCTTGATGCAGTTGATCACTTATTAAATATTTCTAGAATAGAAGATGAATATCCGGCTTTTAATAAATTTAAGTCAGGAAGAATGGTAGATTCTACATTTATGTAGGAAAATGGGATGGCTATTTTATCATCTAAAAGAACTGATAGATTAGGTCGAATTATAATTGATTCAGATCTTTTAAAAGAAATATTCGAAAAAATAAATGGAGAATTTATTAGAGAAAAAATAGAGATTCTTTCTATTGAATATGATCCCAAAAATAGAAATTATTATGCTGATTGTTATTCTGAAAAGTTTCCGAAGATTGCTATGGGAGCAGCTATTCCTATCATTTATAAATTGTATTCAAGAAGAGACAT
>JAFCFX010000022.1 GCA_017608405.1 Candidatus Pacearchaeota archaeon
AAAGGACTTCAGCAGCTCCCCCAGAATTTTGTAAACAAACAACAGGTTTTCTTAAGTATAATCCTTTTAATGCTTCATCAATTGTTCCACTAGCTCCATTTACTAAGACTAATAAATCAGCAACAGCACCAACATAAGACCTCCTCTCTTTCATGTTAGCTCCAACTTTTTCAACTCTTAACACTCCTCTCTTCGTTCTTTCTGCTAATCTAAAATACTCTTTTAGTGGTTCAAATTTCATATCAGGAAATAAAACAAAGAATTTATCATCAACTCCATGTTCTAAACAATAATCAACTATTCCTTTATATACATCAATCCCAACTCCAGAAACTCCTCCAGTAAATAAACTTCCATTTTTATTTACAATGTCTCTAAGTTCATATCCTAATCTATAAGCATCATCACCATCATAATCTGGCAAAGGTGATGTAGCTCCAATTATTCCAATTATAGGAGATTCATGTTTTCTTGTTATTTCTTTAAGTTTCATCTTTGAACAACCTTCTCAAGTCTTTTTATAACTTCTTTTGATGGAATGTTTCCAACATTTTTGTCATCATCAAATCTTGATACTATATTATCCTTATTATTGTAGGGGGCATATTTTTTAGGAGAAGTTGGACCATACAATCCTACTACTTTTGTTCCAACAGCATCTGCTAAATGTAAAACTCCGGTATCTGGACTTACAACAACACTAGATTTTGAAGCCAAACAAGCAAAGTTTTCTAAATCAAAAGCATAACCCCTTCTCAGTACAGTATTCAATACTCTTCCTTCAGTGGCTTGAATACTTAAAGCCTTATCAAAGGATCCCTTATCTCCAACAAGAACTACATTAAGTCCATTATCTAAACACCAAGACGCAATTTCACTATATCCTCTTTCATTCCAAACTTTTCTACCTAAACTTGCTCCAAGATTCAAAACAGCATATGGTTTACCACTATTTAATTCCCAACCAGAACTTAAAGTTGCATTTCTTTCAGTATCAATATCTAAATCAAAACTCATAATTTTTGGGATTCTTAAATAATCAACAAAACCCAAAAATCTATCAACCATATGTGAACCATTTTGACTTATTCCTGCATTTCTTAAATCTTCTTCACAAATTTGATTATCACAATTTATTCCATCAATAGTAAACCCTTTAGGAATTAATGCTAAATCAAAACTTTCTCCTTTTAAATACTTTTCATAAATTAATTTTTCTAATCTATACTTTTCTTTTGTATCTCCTCTTACAGAGGCCTGCCATCTATCTCTAGCTAAAGAGTCTTGTGAAGGTTTTGGTAGGTATCTATTTGTAGTTCTTAGAAAGCCAACTAAATCCAAAACATTTTGTTTATCCTCTGGTATAGGAACATAAATTTGTGTATTTGGATAAGCGTCCCTTAAGGAATGTAAAAGAGGTAATGAAAACATGATATCTCCAATTCCTCTTGGTGGGGCATACAATATCCTTTTAACTTCCCTACTCTTCATTTTTCTGCTTCCTCCAAAATCTTAATATTTAATTCAACTATTGTTTTAGGTTTAAGTTCCTCTTTAAGTAATTTAGGTATGACTATAATAAAATTCTTTCCCTGACTTGCTATCTTCTTTCTTATTGTATATTCTTTGTTTTTCATCATAACAAAATTATAATTTTCTTATAATCACAAGTGAATAATCTATTTATAAACCTTCCTATTATAATTACTTTAGAATGACACTATGCCCTAATATCGACTCAAAACAACAACTTCCTTCTTATCAATACTCACCCTTATTCATCATATCTAAAACTTCTGCTTTTAAACTAATCATCATTTGTTTAAATTCTTCTCTCATTTGTTCTTGCTCTTTTTTATGCTTTCTAATTTAAGGGTCTAAAGTTTGTTGATATTTTTTTGTTCTCTATAAAAGATTATCTTATTCCAATAAATAAATTACCAATACCCTTAAAAACCAATTGTTTCTTTTTAAAGAATGACATTCCAACAACTAATCTCAACAATTGAATCTTCTGCAGTTTTTAAAAAACTAATAAATGAAAATCCAAACATAGAGCTTGTTGCAGGATTTTTTATTTTAGATTTTATAAGTAATGATGAAAAAAAAAGTTTAGATTATAAAATCCCAAATACAGATAAAATTTTTACATTTGAATTAGACAAAAATAACGAAGTCACAATGAAACAAGATAAATTAATTGATGAACCAAATTTCCCAAAGCTTGAAAAAATCCAGCCTAATACAAATATTGAAGTAGATGAATTAAGGTCAATTGCAGAAAAACAAGCTCTTGAAAATAATATCAAAGCAAAATTTCATAAAATAATAGCAGTTCTTCAAATATATAAAAATCAACAGGTTTGGAATCTTACTTGCATGTTAGAAGGATTAATCATCTTAAATATACTAATAAATTGTAACACTGAAGAGGTTGTAAAGTTCGATAGAAAAAGCATGACTGATTTTATAAAAAAGGTTTGAAATACAAAGATTTTTTAAACAAGATATTCTTATAATTTACATGGGAGGAAACAAACATGAGTGATGTAGATAAAATAATTCAAGAAATCAGTAAATATTATAAAAGAAAGAAAGAACCATCATCAAAACACTACTTAGTTTATAACTCATCTTCAGAAACTCTTGAACCAATTTATTTTTGGATATTGGATTTCATGAATGATATGTTTAGAGGAAATGTAGAAAAAATTGTTGATAATTTTGCATCATCACCAGGCTCAGGACATTTTTCAGAATTACAAGGAAAAGCAAGCCAAATGCAACAAGAAGCATCAAGAGTTTTAGGTACAGTTAATAATATCCTAAAAGGGGTTATTAATTTAATCTATGATTTAAAAGAATTTAAAATAAGATTAAGCCATTATGACCAAGCAAAATCAAAAGATAAAAACCAAGCAGAAGCAGGATTATTAGCTTTAAAACAAATCTGGATGGATAAAGTAGATATTCAAAGGGGGCAAGGAAGTATTAATGGATTATCTTCAGGAAATTTACAATTTGTAACTTTAAGAGATGCATTTATGATAGTAAAAAGTGTAGAAGAAGTAAATAAGTTAGATTTAAATGAAAGGGTTATAAGAGTCTTAAAACCAAGAGTTCAAGAGTTTTTAGAATGGAGAAAAAGAAGTGAGCAAGAATTAAAAAAAAGATTTGAAATAGAAAAAATTTATTTAAAAAGTCAAGTTGAATCCTTAAAATTAAATGCCAGATGGGCAAAACCATATCTTAAAGCAGCACAGCAACTAACTACTAATGAAAATTTATCTAAAAATGCAAGTTTAGTTAATGTCTTTAACACTGTTTTTCTTGAATTAACAATTATGGGAAAAAGCAATGTTAATATTGAACAAGAAATAATAGACAAACATCTCCCAAGAGATTTTAAAAAAATAAAAAATTTAAGAAAATATTATTCTGTTGTTTTAATTGATTTTAATTTTAGGGGAATCCCAAGTAAAGCAGGACAACATTATGTTTTTGGTGGAAGAGCTGAAGTAACCTTTAAATCCTATGCATTAAATGAAGAAGAACTTCTTCTTTTAAAAGATAAATTATCAGATACAGATTTAGAAAGTTCTCTTAAACTTATTCAAGGAATGACAGATGACTCTTTAGAACAATTAAAAATAGATATAGATGAGTTTATGGGTGAAACAAAAGAACAAGAAGCAAAAATAAAAGCAAAAGAACAAGACATAAATCCTTTTTCAGCATTATTTTCTTTTACAAAAGGAAAACTAAAATCCCCTAAAGCAAAAAAAGCAGAAAAGGAAAAACTAAAAAAATTAAAAGAAAAAGGAGTTAGACCAGATAAATATGCAGAGAAATATATCAGGAACATAGCCGAAGCAAATGCAATCAATGGAGGTTACAAAGTTTTTGATGTTTACAAAAAATCTCATGGAATGGCTTCATTCCCATATACAGAAGATGCAGAAGCAAAAACTCCAAGAACAGATGCTGAAAAACTATTTGGTTTAGGGAAATGAAAATCTATGAAAATTATTCTTACAAAACATGCTAAAAAAGAATGCTCGAACAGGAAATAAAAATAGAACATATAAAAGAAGCAATAGAATTTCCAGATTACATTATAAGAAAAAACAATTTATTTGAATTATACAAACAATTTAATAATTAAAAATAGTATATGTGACATCCTCCATCCACTAAAGTGGATGGCGTCCTTAATATTTCTCTACACTATGATGCTCTTCCTGCTTCTCAATATATGAGTAAGCTTTCTCATAATCACTTCCAC
>JAFCFX010000023.1 GCA_017608405.1 Candidatus Pacearchaeota archaeon
TTAAAAAGCGCAAGCCCGGAATCGAACCGGGGCCTTTTCGTTATCAAGGACTTATGCGCCTGCCGGGGGTGGTCATTCGCCAAATTTAGGGAAATGCCCATACGGGACGTTATTCTTTGCTTCTTTCCTTTTGCTGTTTTTCATATCCCTTTTCCCCGGGCAGTAAAGAGGCGGGAACCATTACTTCTCCTCTCTTGAATTTCCTTCTCCACTGAGGTTTATTTTTTGAGTCAAGTCCCATGTACTCAAAAGGTTCTCTATCAAGGCACTCTAACCTGTCTATAGTCCTTGTAATAGTTCCATCATAAGTTTCTCCGGGATACATCTTTAAGGAGTTTAACTTCTTCTTAGTCTCTTCTCTTATGCTTATATTCTTTTGTGCCATATTATATGATTATATAGAGAAACGCATACTTATAAACTTTGGGGTGCATGGATTATTCTTTCATAAATTTTAAAAAAGTGTTTTTATTTACTAATCCAATAAAAGAGGTAGTTAAAGAAGTGACAAGAACCGCCTCTTTGATTACTTCTAGAACATTAATAAAATGGTATATGTTAACAAACAAACTGGGGCGATTGTAGTTGTTGCCTTTGTAATTTATCTTTTATCTAGTGCTGCTCTTTTTATAATAGATTTAGCTAGAGTGGTGTATTGGGTTAGCTTTGCAGGGATAATTGGTTTTTCTCTTGCTTTAGTATACTTCGGAATAGAACATTTTCGTAATAAGGACGATTATTTTTCTATGGGTTCAGATTATTCAGGATATGCTTTTATTTCCCTTATAGCAATTGTTGGATTTTTTATCTTATTCAATATAGGTTATTCTATGGGTTATAGTGATACTGCAATAAAAACAGAACTTGCAGCAAAAGGGTATATTGAGGTTTATGACGAGGTATTTGGATTAGAAGATAGGATCATGCAAGAATCAATTGATAGTTTGTGTCTTACAGACCCATCAAATACCTGTAAGCAAATTCAATCTGTTTTGATTTGGAAACAAAGAGCAAATTTTGTAACTAAATTTGTACCAATTTTATGACTCAAATTATGAAGTAGTTTTTGGAGCAGTGATATATAAGTCTCCACGACCTACAGAGTGAATTTCTTTTATGAACTTTAATGAATTTGCAAGAACACATAAATTTACCATAATATTCTCCACAATAATTAATTTTTTAGGGAGATTTTACTAAAACTTTGAACCTCGGCGTGGGCGTCCGGACGTCAAACTAACTATTCAACGCCCTAAACAGGCGTTAACTTTATAAATAAAAAAGATTTATCTAACATATGCTCAAAAAGTTTGGTGCAAAGAGGGAACTAAAGAAAAGAACTAATGGATTGGAACCAGATAAAAGGATAACTTATCTTCAAAAAATATTATCTAAAAAAAGTATGTTGACCCAAGACACAAGAGATGTTGCCTATTCTTTATTGGGAGATTCATATAAACAAATTGGAAAAGAAAAATTTGCTAATAGTAGAGGGAAAATGGGCAATAGCGAAATCATATCTGCAGCAGAATCTTATGCACACGCAGGAGAATTTTCTAAAGCATCTGGTCTAATTGGTAAAAATTTTTCTAAAGGTCACAAACTACGTAGTAGTGGCGGGCATACAGTTGCAACAAATTTTGGAGCTCCAATTGAAATTGAAAGCTCGGAAGCTAAGAGACTAGAGAATTTAATTGATAAAGAATCTCTAAATAGGGGCGGAGAGGTTAGAAAAAGAAAAAAGATAGAATATGCTCCAATGAGGGGTCTTGTTGTTTTTGCTATAGCAACAAGCATTTTCGCAGGATTGTATCTCCTATCACCAAATATCACTGGAAATGTTGTTGGTAGCTCTGGAGATATTGGGAATTGGATTGGAGGTGTTTTGTTGATTATTGGATTAGTTGCAGGATATTCTTTGATTAAAAAATAAAAACTATGAAAAAAATAAATTTTGAAGAAATTACCTTAATTTGTCCATGTAATGATGGGGAAGCTAAAACAATCATAGATATTGCAAAAAAATTAAGAATTGATACCAGAATATCCCGCCAGGGTTGGGGTGCGAAAATTGAGGAAGAACCAAGTAACAATTTAAAGGAATTGAAGAAGATTATAGTTATTATAGAAATGCCTTCACTAAACTTTGAAAAGAAATTAAGAGAAAAGGGACATTTTGTAAAAATCATAGACCACCATAAATACAATGACTTAGATCGAACAAACAAATTGAGTTCTTTAGAACAATTTGCAAAATTGTTAAATTTTAAACTTTCAAGATGGCAAAAGGGAATAGCATTTAATGATCGGGGATACATTTACCTATTAAAAGGGGAAAAATATTCTCTCAAAGAAATAATAAAAATTAGAGAATTTGACCTAAAAACGCAAATAAAATCTCAAAATTTGGATTTCAAAAATAGTTCAATTTTTTGGAGAATTTCCCCTAGTAGAAAGGCTGCATAAAAATCTTGGAGGATTCATGGGAGGAAATCCAAAAATAGAGGGTTTTTGGGGGATAAAGAAGCAAATTAATCTAAAAAAAATTTACAAAGTGCTAAATATTTAGAATCAACAAATTATATAAGCACAATCCCCTTTTCATTTAATCAATAAAAAGGACGGGAGTACAACCAATTCTAAGTGTCCGGCGTGTTTGTATGATTTTCTATGTGTAAATTTTTGTTGATTTTGTTAAACGCCCGTAAGAAATAAATGGGCGTTTTATTCAACGCCCAAAACAGGGCATAAAAATATTTAAAAAAGAGCTAAACTTACAAATAATATAAAAGTGGTGTAAAGAATGAAAAAAATATTTTTGTTATCATTGATGGTTTTTGTATTAGTTTTCTTACCCCTTACTACAGCAGGAGAACTTAAACCAGATTTATCTGATATTATTGCTAAAACATCAGCAACTGAAAAAGTTCCTGTGATAATTTTGTTTTATGATACTCCAACTCCAGCAGATATTAGTGTCATCAAGTCAGATGGAGCAAGCATAAAATATCATTATACAATAATTAATGCTGTTGCTGCACAAGTTCCTGCTCAGGCAGTAGATAAAATTGCCAAAAGAGCTTTTGTTGAGTTAGTTGAGCCAGATTATGAAGTAAAGTTAGTTCTTGATACAAGCACTTCACAAATACAAGCAGATAAAGTCTGGGATGCTGGGATAACAGGCAAAAATATAGATGTTGCTATTCTTGATACAGGTATTCATGACGAACATCCTTCTTTAATAATTGAAAAGGAAATAGATTATACGGGAGAAGGCACAGATGACTTGCATGGCCATGGTACACATGTTGCAGGTACTGTTGCTTCTACAGACTCAACTTATAAGGGAGTTGCTTATGGTGCAGATTTATTTAATGTTAAAATTCTAAATCAGTATGGTTCTGGGTCTGGTTCTGATGTAATTAAAGGAATTGAATGGGCTGTTGATAATGGTGCAGAAATTATTAGCATGAGTCTAGGAGCAGAAATTGATTCTTGTGATGGAACTGATGCTTTATCTCGGGCAGTTGACAAAGCTGTTAATAAACGGGTTGTTGTAGTGGTTGCTACTGGAAATTCTGGTCCTGATTCAGGAACAATAACTACTCCTGGTTGTTCAAAAAAAGGAATTGCTGTTGGAGCAGTTAATAATAATGATAATGTTCCAAGCTGGAGTTCAAGGGGACCAACAGATGATGGAAGAGTAAAGCCAGATTTAGTTGCTCCTGGTGTAGGAATAACCTCAACATGGAAAGATAATTCTTTTAAGTCATTATCAGGAACAAGCATGTCAACACCACATGTTTCAGGGGTTGTTGCTTTGTTATTGGAAACAGATTCTTCACTAGAACCAGCAGATATTAAAAACATATTAAAAACAAATGCTCTTGATTTAGGTTTAGATGAAAATACCCAAGGAGCTGGAAGGGTTGATGCTTATGCATCTTATTTTTATGTATCCAATATAACTAATGAGCCAGAAAATGAAACAGAAGAAGATGAAAAAGAAACTCCTCTAGGATTGGGAAAGAGAAGAAATATAGATTTGCCTCCTGCTTTTAATAGGGATTTGGCATCGGCAGGAACAACTCCAGATTCATGGACATACGGATTTAAAAAATTCTCTGAAGGCATAGGCATGTTCTTTACCTTTGATAAAGTAGCAAAAGCAGAAAAATATGCAGAGCGTGCAGAACTAAGATTATCAGAAGCAAGAGAAATGACAGATAATGGAAAGCCAGAATTTGTAGATGAATTAATGGAAGAGTATCAGAATAATTTAGAAAAAGCAAATGAAATATCAAGAATAGCACAGCAAGCAGGCAAAGATATTACAAAAGTAACAGAAATTATTTCTATTGCAACCTCCATACATTTAGATGTGTTGGAAGATGTTTTAGAAAGGGTTCCAGAGCAAGCAAAACCATCAATACAAAGAGCTATAGCTTCTTCTAAAAAGGGCAATGAAGAAGCATTAAATATTTTGGAAAAAGCTCAGCCAGAAAAAGCAGCAGAAATTCATTTAAGGGTTGCTGAAAAAAGACTAATAAAAGCACAGGAAAAAGCAGAGGAAGGAGAATTTGAAGATGTTGAAAATATGATTGAAGAATATGAAGGAGGGATGGGTGAAGCAAGCAGAACTGCAGAGATTGCCAGAGGTTTAGGCAACAATACAACAGAAGTTGAGCAAGTTATTGCAGAAGCAACATCTACTCATTTAGAAATTTTGGCAGAAGTTCATGAAAGAGTTCCAGAGCAGGCAAAATCATCTATTGAAAGTGCTATGGCTGTTTCATCTAATGGAAGGGAAAAAGCAGTTGAAGCATTAAAAGAAAAAGATGCTTTAGGAGATATACCCGAAGAAGTAGATATTCCTGTGGAGATTCCAGAAACACCAAGTTCTGGCAGCGGAGATGCAGGATCTGGTTCTGATGCTGGAACAAGTAATGGCTGGTCAACTTCATCTAGTGGAAGTTCTTCTTCAAGTTCTGGGCAAGGAAAACCTTAATAATAGTATTTTTTCTAGCAAGTTTTTAAAAAGAAAATATCATGCTTAGAATTACGTCCACTGCTACGAAAGATATTTAAATGGTGTAGACGTACATAATTCATGGTTTATACAGAAATAAAAGAAAAGAATGGGAAAAAATACTTTTATAGGGTTAAATCAGTAAGGAAAGGCAAAAAAGTCAATAAAAAAAGAATTTATCTTGGGGTTGATTTAGATAAAAAGAAATTATTAAAGGAAGAGAAAAAAGCAGATAAAGAGTTACAATTACTTTCAACACTTTTAACAACTGAGGAAAAACATCAATTAGAAAAGATAAAAAAGGATTATTTTAATCAACCAAAAGCGACAAAAGAAAATAGATATGAGTCTTTTGTTTCGCTATTTACTTATTACTCTACAAATATTGAAGGGAATACTCTCACACTCCAAGAGACGTCTCAGCTTTTATTTGAAAATATAACTCCAAGAAAATCCCTTAGAGAGATAAATGAAGTGATTAATCACAAAAAAGCTTTTGATTATCTCTTGGATGTAAAGGCAGACCTTTCCAAAGAACTAATACTTAAAATTCATAAGTTAGTGGTTCAAAATACTTTAAGACCAGACTTAAAAGACCAAATTGGAAAGTACAGAACATTACAGGTTTATATTAGAGGGACAAACTGGTTGCCTCCAAAACCAGAAGAAGTCCCAAAGGAAATGGGCTATCTTTTATCATGGTACTCAAAGAATAAGAAAAAGCTTCCTCCCCTTATTTTATCAGCATATTTTCATTCAGCATTTGAAACTATTCACCCTTTTGTGGATGGAAATGGAAGAGTTGGAAGATTACTAATGAATTTAATCTTACACAAAAGTAGGTATCCCATGATAAACATCCCAAATAAAGAGAAATATAAATATTATAAGGCACTAGAATTATCACAGTTAAAAGGGGACCTAAGGCCACTAGTTAAGTTCTTATTTGATATTTTAAAGAAAGAAAAGGTTAAGTTTTAAGGGATTTGGTTGGGTGACTACAAATTTTTGAAGTGTGGTCACCTGTTCTGCACCCATTGAGTAATAACCTCATTTTAAAAAGCTAAATCCCTTTGAAATATCAAGATAAAATAAAGGGCGTTAAACAAAAACAAACCGCTCGGCGTGGGCGTTCTACTATTTTGACTGATGTTGGGGTGTGTTTCTTGGGAAGGGATTAGTGTGCTCCCACGTGACATATGTCACCCCCTAAAATAATAAACTAAAATCATAATATCTTTCATCTGGAGTTTTATTGCTTAAGCTTGTATGTGGTCTAAAATGATTGTATCT